>JAUILJ010000341.1 GCA_030433055.1 Polyangia bacterium | reverse complement strand
GTTGCAAGCTCGCGGGCTGCGCGCTGATTGGCGGCGAGACCGCCGAGCTCCCCACCATGTACCCCGAGGGCGAGTACGACCTGGCTGGCTTCGCAGTAGGCGTCGTGTCCGCTGCGAAGGTGCTCGGCCCGCGCCGGGTGAAACACGGCGACACGCTGATCGCGATCGCTTCCTCGGGGATTCATTCGAACGGCTACTCCCTGGCGCGGCGCGTACTCGAGCAAGAGATGGGGTTGAAGCTGGGCGAGGAGATCCCGGAGCTGGGGGTGTTGCTCGGTGAGGCTTTGCTGACGCCAACGCGAATCTATGCGCGGGCCGTCGGAGCGCTCGCGCAGCAGCTGGGAGATGGACTCCACGCGCTGTGCCACGTCACCGGAGGAGGCCTCGTGGGGAACCTTCCACGCATTCTGCCCAAGGGAAGCTCGGCGAGAGTACGCCTGGCTCACCAACGTCATCCAATCTTCGACCTGATCCAGCGTGGAGGCCCGGTGGAAGAAGGCGAGATGCGCAAGACCTTCAACCTTGGCATTGGAATGGTGGCCGTCGTGGACGCGGAAGCAGCAGCGGTAGCGCTCACGACATTGGAATCCGCGGGGGAACGCGCATGGCACCTTGGGCAAGTCGAGATCGAGGGCGAAGCCGAGCCACGCGTTGAAGTTCTGGAGTCATGACGCTGCGTGTTGGAGTGCTGGTCTCTGGCCGCGGTTCGAACCTTCAGGCAATCCTCGACGCCTGCCAGAGCGGGTCGCTGGACGCCGAGGTTCGACTGGTGCTCTCCAATCGAGCTCAAGCGGCAGCTCTGGAGCGGGCGCGCAGCGCGGGCGTTCCCACGCAGGTGCTCGATCATCGGGAGTATCCCGATCGAGAAGCCTTCGACGGTGAGATGATACAGGTGCTGCGCGCCGCAGGGGTGGAGTGGGTCGTGCTTGCCGGCTTCATGCGGCTCCTCACACCACGTTTCGTCGAAGCGTTCAGCGACCGCATCATCAACGTACACCCATCGCTGCTCCCCGCGTTTCCCGGCGTACGTGCGCAGGCGCAAGCCCTCGAGTATGGAGTGCGGGTGACTGGCTGCACGGTTCACTTCGTCGACCACGGCACCGACACGGGCCCGATCATCGACCAACGCGCCATCTCGGTCTCACCAGGGGAGTCTCTCGAGTCTCTGGAGGGTCGCTTGCTGCAGCAAGAGCATGACCTGCTGGTAGACGTGCTGCGACGCATCTCGCGGGGCGAAGTGACCCTCGAAGCGGCCACCGAGGAAGGCAGGCGGAAGGTCCGTTTCTCGTGACACCGACTCGCTACTACGACGTGGTCGTGCTGGGGCGCTCCATCGGGTGCCTGGCGACGGCGGCTCTGCTCGCGCGGCGCGATTTCCGGGTACTGATCCTGGGTCAGGGTAGCAAGCCACCCACCTACGATTTCGAGGGTTTCCCGTTGCGGCGACGGACCTTCACCTTGCTCGCCGCGGCCTCTCCGGTCTGGCTCCGAATCCTGCATGAGCTCGCCCAGGCGACCACGTTCAAGCGCCGAACCAAGCAGCTCGATCCCATGTTCGCGGTGCTCTCACCAGAGCGCGCCGTGGAGATCCCACCTGAGTCCGAACTGTTCGCACGGGAGATCGAGCGAGAGTTCCCGGAAGTGCGTCAGCTCGTCGATGAGCTCTATGCGGGCTTCTCTGAGCACAACGCCGCCGTTGATGCTGCGTTCGAGCGGGACGCAGTGTGGCCCCCGGGCACCTTCTGGGAGCGCTTCGAAACGAACCGCATCGCCCGCGATCTGCCGTTGATCTCGGGAGAGACCGCTCAAGATTTGCTCGCCAAGTTTCCCACCGGGCATCCTTACCGCGAGGTAACGACCATCCCTGCTGGATTCGCGACGGACCTAGCAGTGCCGGGGGATCAGCTCCCGCCGCTGGCGCTCGCTCGCTTGCACGGCGCCTGGACTCGCGGCGTCCACGCCCTGCCCGGTGGCGAGACAGAGCTGGAGACGTTCTTTCTGGACCGCATCCGCGCCCACGGCGGTGAGTATCGACTGGGTCAGCGGGCCCAGGAGCTGGTCGTACGGCGCGGACAAGTCGTTGGCGTTTTGGAGGATGGGGAAGAGGAACCCGTGGGCACGGGCTCCGTCGTGAGTGACCTATCGGGCGAAGCTGTTGCCGACCTCGCGGGGGGCGATGGCATCACGAATCGGGCGCGCAAGGACTGGCCACGACTATCCGTCAACGCCGGCCGCTTCGTGGTCACGCTCTGCGTACCCACGCGAGCGTTGCCCAAGCAGCTCCCGGCGGAGTCGTTTCTGCTTCCGCAGGGCAACACAAAGGAGCAAGCTGGCCCTCAGAATCCCCGCCGGCCGGTGGTTCACCTGCAGCGCGGACCTCGCTTCAACCGCGAGCTGCAGCGGGACACCGAGCCTCTGGAGATCCTCGCCGCGGAGACGATTCTTCCGAGCCGGGGAACGCTGACCCTGCTCGAGGCGAGAGAAGCGGTGCTCTCGACACTACGAACGCACCTCCCGTTCGCCGAAGAGCAGGCGTTGGTCATCGACTCACCCCATGACGGGTTGCCGCTGTGGGAGATGCGCAGCCGCCGGCGTCACGAGATTGATCGAATTCATCTCCCCGGCGGGGTCGCAGGACCCGAACCCATGGAGTACCTGTGGTCGGTGGACACACCCGGCTTTCTGGAGCTGGCTGGCGAACCCATTCGCGGTCCCATACCCGGTACCTACCTCGTGGGGCGCACCGTCCTCCCGGCGCTGGGGCAGGAAGGGTCGTTGCTCGCCGCCTGGGGTGCAGCTCGCGCGATCACACGCAAGGACCGTACGCGACAGAAAATGCGGCGACAGATGTGGAGCAAGATCGAGACGACCTGAGCCCACGGAGGCTCAGGAGCCACGTGGAACTTCGAGGTTCTTGAGCGCGCAATTGGCGATACCCCTCGTCAGTCGCCCGGAGGCGGGGTAAATATCGAGAAAATGCGTGTCCTCGTTCGTGTGCTGGCCTTTCTCGCTTTCACTGTCGCGATTCTCTCGCCACACAGCGTCCTCGCTCAATCCAAAGCCGAGAAGCAGACGGTTCAGGTGCTCACGCTCTACAGCGACACCGCGTACGAGCAAGCCGAAGCCCTGAGCATCGCGCTGAAGCGCGCGGTCGATCGCTCCGCCGGCTGGACCCTGGGCAAGGGCGACTTCTCACTGGAAGTCCTCACCGCCGCCCTGGGTTGCAAGGTGACCCCTGATGAGGCCTGCCTACGCAAGATCTCCGATCGGGTGAAGTCCACGCACTACGTCTGGGGTTCGCTGGAGAAGCAGGGCAAAGAGGTCGTAGGTACGCTGCACTTGTACGACGGCGCCGAGGGCAAGGAGACGCAGGTCAAGTACTCCGAGAACCTCTCCGATGCGTCGGACGAGACGTTGCTGCAAATCGCGGAAGTCGCCTTCGCCGAGCTCGTGGGCACCGCTCCCGGGAAGCTGATCATCATCTCCAAGGATGCGAAGACGGTGAGCGTCGACGGCGCAGCGCCGAGCAGCTTCGTCAATGGCCGCGCCGAGCTCACTCTGCCAGGCGGCGAGCACACCGTCGTCTTGCGCGCAGCTGGCTTCGGTGACGAGACCCGAGACGTGACGGTCGTCCAGGGTGAGAGCTCGGAGCTCGAGATCGCGATGCATTCGACCGCCGCGGTAGCAGGAGGTGGCGGCGAAGTGGGATTGGACACGGGCAAGCCCATGAACACCAAGAAGGTGATCGGCTTGGCGGGGATGGGCGTTGGAGCGGCGCTCGTGGTCGGAGCGATTTACTCCGCGATCAAGGTGAACTCCATCAACAACGATGACGGCTTCGATCGCTACCGCAACTCGGTGAGCGAGGGCGAAGACGTATGTGACACCGCTGACTCAGGAAAGACGTTCACCGGCGCTCCGGATCCTAGCGAGATCTCTGACCAGTGCTCGACAGCCAGCACCTTTCAGACGCTGCAGTTCGTCTTCGCAGGCGCCGGCGCGGTGATCGGAGGCGTGGGTGCATATCTGTTCTTCACGGCCGACGATGAACCGAAAGCCGCGTCCTACAGGCCTCGCGTCGATACGGCAGTGGGGCCACGGGGCGGGCGGCTCCGACTCACGCTGAGCTTCTGACCCCCCTCGAGTAGCATCCGACATGCCCGAGCCCGGAGATCACCGCTGAGCATTCGAGTGATTGGCGGAGAGTTCCGCGGTCGCCCATTGAAGGCGCCCACCGGGCTCACCACGCGCCCCACTGCGGCCCGCGTCCGAGAAGCCCTCTTCGGTATCCTCGGGGATATTACTGGGCTGAACGTCGCTGACCTGTGCGCTGGTACCGGCGCCCTGGGCATCGAAGCGCTCAGCCGAGGCGCGATCCACGCGACCTTCGTCGACCCCGATCGCCCGGCACTCGACGCCATCCGCCACAACCTGTCGACCCTGGGCGTGAGCGGACGCGCCACGTTGTTGCCGCTCAAGGTCGAACGCGCGAAGAAGGCTCTGCTTGCCCAGGCCCCGTTCGACCTCGTGGTGTGTGACCCACCCTGGCCAATCGCCGATCGAGTCGCCGAGAGCCTGGCTGCGCTACTCGATGGGCAGCTGCTCGCCCCGGACGCACGGGTCGTGATCGGTCACCGGGCAGACCGGCCCATCCGGGTGCCTGAGGCAAGCCACCTCACCCCTGGCCAGCGCCGAGTCTGGGGGGACTCTGGCTTAAGCTGGTTCGGACTTCGGCCGTCGACGAACGCAACGACCCAGGAATGAGCCGAAGTCGCTGCCACCCGGTCGGATTCGTGGTGCACCAGCGCCTGAAGCACCGGCCAGCGAAGGCTGGAAACCAACCGAAAACCTTGAAGTTTATTCCGCAGCAAAGTCGCTCAGGATTTGCCAATTGCGTTGGGTTTCGCCTCCGGGGTCTTGTAGGCTCGGGGACGCTGCCCGGGACGCGGGCGTACAGCTTGGCCCCCTTTTGGATCGCCCTCGGCGGTCCGCAGCTGTCTGCCCGCGGTTTGTGGGCACGGCTTGTTGTCTGACTCGCGCTGCGTGGGCGCGAGGTTTCTAGGAGACGTTGATGGCAGATTCGACCCCCACTCCGCCGACCAAATCCGGTAGCGGATTCATCATTGTCACTTTGCTGATGGTGGCGGTTGCCGGTGGGCTGATCTTCTGGAAGTTCTCGGGGGACAATGAGGAGCAGGCGCCACCCCCTCCCCCACCGGTAGCAACGACCACGCCGAAGCCAGTGCTCGAAGCTCCGCCACCTCCGCCGCCGAAGATCGAAGATGCGGGGCCGGACGTGCAGAAGAAAGTGGTGAGTAAGGGGACCGTGAAGGGTGGCGGTGGCGGCGGTTGCTCCGGCACCTGCAAGGGCACGGTAACTCCGGCCTTGCGCTCGGCCCTCGCGGGACGGGCTGCCTCCGCCCGCCGCTGCTACGAGCGCATGCTGCGCGCAAACTCCGGTCTGTCAGGCACCGTGATGGCTCAGGTGCGCGTTGGACCGACAGGGCAAGCCTGCAGCGTCAGCATCACGAAGGATTTCGGTGGGGTTGGAGCAAGCTGTGTTGCGCCCGCGCTGCGCAGCGGCGGGCTACCCGCGCCAGCAGGAGGCTGCGTCGACGTGGCGGTGCCGGTCTCGTTCAAGCCAAACACCGGCGGCTGAGTCGGGTCGAGCTCTGCGTCGCGGCTTCCAGGGAACCCAGTTGAGTTGACAGAGCGCTCGGGATCGGGTTCCGTGGCGAAAGGAAGGTCCCCGTATGCGCTGGATTGTCTTACTTGCTGCCTGCGTCGTCCCCGGTTTCGCACTGATCGGGTGCTCGAGCGACGGTGTGACTCCGAGTTGCTCGGAGGCCCCGCTCTATCACAACCGCTACGACGAGGATGATCGCGCGGAGTACGAAAAGCTGAAGGCCAATCCTGAGGAACTGCGCAAGCTGCAGCCAAACGCAGACCAGGATCCAGCGGCTCTCAAGCAGCTCGACGACGACAAGTGCATCACCGGGAGCCATACCCCCAGCGCAAACTCGAGCGGTGGAAGTTCCAACGGCGGCTCCGGCGGCAGCGGTACGGGCGGGACCACCGGCGGCACCGGCGGCACCAACTGAGCAATTCACGGTTCCTCAGGGAAACGTTGCCCACCCACTAGAGTTCAGCGATGACCAGCGATCAGCTGGGTGAGCCCCCGGCGGATACTCCGAAGCCGCGCTTCCCCAAGCGCGCGAACGGCGTGCTGCTCACCCTCGCCTACGACGGGCACCTGTTCCATGGGATCGCGCGCCAGCAAGGCCTGCGCACCATCGCCGGCGAAGTGGACGGCGCGATCAGCGCGATGGATCCCCAAGCTACGCTCCTCCGCGTGTGTAGCCGCACGGATAAAGGCGTCCACGCTCGGGGTCAGCTCGCGTGCTTCGACACGGACAAAGAGATCACTCCCCGTGGCTGGTTGCTCGGCTTGTCCCAACACTTACCAGACGAGATCTCCGTGGTGCGGGTCGCCCAGGTCGCTCCTGGGCTCGAGCCAAGTCACCTGGCGACGCGTAAATGGTACCGCTACGTTCTGCTGTGCTCCGACGCTCGCGACCCCTTCTGGGAGCGCCGCGCTTGGCGCCACTACGCGCGGTTGGACGTGGCATTGATGCGAGCGGAGGCGGCGGACCTGATAGGCGAGCACGACTTCGCCGCATTCCGTGGGGCGAAAGACGAGCGCACCGAGACGGTGCGCACAATTGTTCGCGCCACCCTCGAGCCGAGCAAGGATGATCCCCGCCTCCTCTACTTCGACATCGAGGGCAACCGCTTCATGTACAACATGGTGCGAATCATCATCGGAGCGCTGGTCGACGTGGGTCGCGGGCGCCTGGCACCGGGAGCGGTAAAACGCGCCCTCTCGAGCCTCGATCGGAACGATCTGGGCATGACCGCGCCACCGGACGGACTGTACCTGCAAGAGGTCGAGCTGAACGCACCTCTGGACAACGTGTGGCCTTCTTCTGTCGCGCGCTTGGCGCCCCCCAACCCCGCAAGTTGATCGCTGCGTTTTCCCCTTCGCGGCGTGTCTGTGCTGGTCAATCCACTCGCCCAATGGATTGACCACTTGGGCGCTGCACGTTGATTGACTGATCCCAGCCTCGCCGCTAGCTTCCGAGCGCCGTTTGCAACGAATTCGTAGCGTTTGTTCGTCTCCGACTTCGCAACGCCGAGGTGGGTCTCGGCGAGCCGGCGGACGTTGCACAACGGACCCTTTCAGGGAGTCTCCCATGAGCTTTAAGGACAAGATTGTCGACCGTGGCCGCAAGGTGGCCACTAGCCCCGCGATGATGCGCTTCATCTCAGATGATCGCGTGATGAAGGCGGCAGAAGGTGTGATGGACGCACGAGGGCGCTTCGCTGCGGCGTGGGACATCCTGAAGAACGGGCATGGTCTGCCCAACATCGACCCGGCGCTCGACGACTACCCGAGCGACGGTGCAACCAACGGTCAGACCAACGGCCACAAGAACGGTCACGCCAAGAACGGCAACGGCAAGAACGGTCACAAGAACGGCAACGGCGTGCGCGTCGCGGTAACCAGCGGCGTGAGCGTGAAAGGCTCCGCTGACCTCGGCGAGTCGATGAAGGAGCGCGCCAGCCTTGCCAGCATTGGCGGGCGCGACGTGTTCGAGAAGGCCTACAAGTTCACCGCTGCAGATAACGCGCGGAAAATGGGCATGTACCCATTCTTCAAGCCCCTGGACTTCAACGACGGTCCAGAGGCCGAGATCGACGGCAAGCGGGTGGTGATGTTCGGCTCGAACAACTACCTCGGACTCACGACGCACCCCAAGGTCCGTCAAGCCGCCCAGGCAGCCATCGATCGCTTCGGCACCAGCATGACTGGCTCACGCCTGGTGAACGGGTCGATG
>JAUILJ010000340.1 GCA_030433055.1 Polyangia bacterium | reverse complement strand
CACGCCGCTCTCCGGCGCTTGTCGCTCGTAGCGGCAGTCGAGCACGATGAACTCGACGGTGTCGCCCCAGCGGAAGCTGCGCCACAGCTTGTCCACGAAAGGCTCTGTCGCGTCGATGGGCATCACCGTGTAGTAGGCCCGCAGCGCGTTCTCGATGCGCGCGCGTTCTTCAGGATCCTGGGTCCACGGATCGACGGCGCTGTTGTTCGTCACCTCGTGGTCGTCCCAGGTGCTGTACACACCCGTCTTCGGGTACACCGCGCGGTAGCCACCGCCGTGATACGCGCCCCACGCCGCGAGGTACTGCTCGAGGCTGCCCCCGGCCTCCCACACGCGATCGAAATAGCCCTGATCGCCCAGGTGAATGAACACGTCGTACTCTCGCTGAGCTGCCTGGGCCAAGGAGTCCCACAGCTCCACGGGCTGAGGGTCGTCGGGCTCGACGTACTCCGGGATCAAGCCACGACCGATGCAAGCCGCGATCGCCACCCGCACCGGCTCTTTGGATCCATCGGGAAGCGCGGTACGCACCCGCCCGATCAGGCTGCGCGAGGTGAACGCATCGCTGGGGCCCGTGAACAGCGCGTACTCGTACCATTCCCCGGCGGACAGCCCCGTGACCCCCAGCTTGAGGAAGCCTCGCTCGTCTGGCGTGACGGCTTGGCTCGATTGGACCTTCAGGGAGTCTCCCGTGGCCTGCCACACGCGCAAGGTCACTGGCTCCCCGTTGGCGACGAAGCCTGCCACCAGAAACGAGCTGGCCTTCATCTCGCCCGCGATCGGCGTGCGCGGAAAGATCTCGACCGATTCAGGGACCGCGCTCGGATCGAACGCAACCGAAGATCCCGAGTCCTCGCTCGAGCAGCCTGCCGCGAGCCCCACCAGCGCGGCACCGGTGCCGAGAAATTCCCTGCGCTTCAGCTCGTTTCTGGGCGTTTCGGGCGGCTTCCGCTGCTTCATCGGCATCTATTACCCCCACCGCTGCGCGGCGTCACGACCGCTTCGCAGTCCTGCCAAGGCGACTCGCGAATTCGGGAGAAGCTCTGTGCGGGTGCGGACGTAACTCGCGCACATGAACTCTGCACAATCTCCGCACCTGGCCGGCTCCCAGCAGGCTCCGGCTCAACAGCTCTCTCTCAACTACCAGCAGCCTGCGACAGCAAAGCCACGCGGGTTCCCGGTGGCGGGACTGATCACGGGCTGCATCGCCGCCTGCGTCGGGGTAGTCGCGTTTCTGATCGCTGGCTTCGAGGGCCATCGCGCGGGTTGGGAGTTGATGGCGGTCCCTGCCGGGGTCGCGGATGTGTTTGGTCTGCTGGCCATGGCGCTCGGGCTGGCGGCGATGACCAAGCGGCAGATCGTCGGCGGTTTGCTCGCTATCGGCCTCGGCGCCTTCGGCGGCTTGCTTGGCAGCGTAGGGTTCATCCTAGGGGCCTGAAGCCAAGCTTGGATTGGGCGCCGACGGCGACGCGAATTTCCTCAAGGCAATCAAAGGCGAGTAGCCCGACCCCGCGAGGCACGCCAAGCATCCAGCCCACGGGAGCTCAGCGTTCACGTCTTTCGCGGGGACGCGGATGTCGTCGATCACGCCTTCAGCAACATCCAGTACGAAAACGACTATCCGAACGGCAAAGACTGCGACGCAGAGGCGTGCAGGTACGCCAGCGTGCAGCTGTGAGCGCTCACTCGAGGTCGTAGGCGATCTCGTAGAAGTGCTGCCCGTCCTTCACTTCGATCTGCAGCTTGCCGCCGATCCCCTTCAGCTCTCCGGTACCGGAGTCGTGGGCTATCGTGAGGTCGAGTCCCGCACGCATGAAGCCCGTGTGCAAGACCACGAAGGTGCCCTTGCGCCCTTCGAGCGTGCCCGAGATGCGCTCAACGGCGACGTAGGATCCCGATCCCTCGACCGGTGTGCGCACCGCGAGCATGTGCACCTCGCTGGTCGCTTCCAGCGGACCTTCGAAGCGCTTGTCAAAACGCGCGCGGCTGAGCGTGACGCCCTCGACGTCGTCGAACGCGGGCTCGGCAATCATCTCCACATGGAACGTTCCTCGAACAACGGTCATGGGGAGGAGCCTAGTCGGTGCCGCGGGCGACATCTTGTAGGAACGCGACACGGCGACGGCTCGAACGGCAGCAGCTGGCCAGCGCTGGGCCAGCGTGTGGAAGTGCCTTGCGCGAGCACCGGGCGCGTGCGAGGCTTCGAGTCGAAAGGAGGCCGACCTGATGACTGTGATTTCCCATACCCCGTCCGTGTTTGCCTCCGTGCGCGTCGCTAACCGGGCCTGAGTCGAGCCGCTCCACACGCTGAGCAGTCTCGAACGGCCGCGAGCCAAACGCTGGAGCGCGTCTGCTGGAGCCGATCGACTGATCCGCTGCTCGACGGACGCGCCGCGTTGGGCACCTTCAGAGCCACGTCGGAGGCACGAGATCGCAGCGATGGAGCCGCGACTCGACTACCGTTCTCTCGTTCAGACCACGGAGTCTTTCGACGTGTATTCACTGGAACAACTAGGATTTTCTGACTTCTTCGCCGCTCAGGCGAACGAGCACGCAGCGCGGGGCTGGATCCCCGCGCGTGTTTCCGCGGCTTCCCAGAGCCGCTTTCACCTGCTCGGTTGCTCCGCCCCCCTCGCGGAGCTCTCCGGGCGCTTGCGCCACGAGCTCAGCGGACTCGAGCGCCCCAACACCGGAGACTGGGTCCTGCTGGAGATCCAGGACGACCGCGCCACGATTCAGAGCGTCCTGCCCCGGCGCACCGCGCTGACGCGCAGAGCGGTACGCGGCGGGGGCGAACAATTGGTAGCGGCCAATGTCGACGTCTTCTTCATCGTCACGTCGGCGAATCAAGACTTCAGCCCTCGGCGCCTGGAGCGCTACGTGACGGCGGTCTGGGACAGTGGAGCGCGGCCGGTCGTGGTGCTCAACAAGGTGGACCTCACCCCCGATCCCGAGGAGTACCTCGGGGAAATGGAAGCCGCCGCGCCAGGCGTGGACGTGTTGTGCTTGAGCGCCCTCGACGGAACCGGAGTCGAAGCCCTGGAGTCGCTGCTCCAGGCGGGTCTCACCTTCGGCTTCATCGGCTCATCGGGCGTGGGCAAGTCGTCCCTCGTCAACCGCTTGCAAGGCCAGGCTACCCAGGCCGTCGCAGAAATCCGTGACGACGGCACTGGGCGCCACGCCACGACCCGGCGAGAGCTGGTGCCGCTCGACAACGGGAGCGTCCTCGTGGACACCCCCGGGATGCGGGAGTTCGGGGTCGTCGCGGACGAAGCGAGCCTGGAAGCAGCGTTCGCGGACATCGCGGAGCTCAGCGCGCGCTGTCGCTTCCACGATTGCAAGCACGAGGCCGAACCTGGATGCGCAGTGCTGGCCGCTGAACAGAGCGGGGAGCTGCCTGAGCAGCGACTGAGAAGCTATCGCAAGCTGCTGCGGGAAGCCGCGGCGTTCGAGCGCCGCCAGAGCCCTCAGCAGCAGAGCAACGCCAAGCGCCACTGGAAGACGATCAACAAACAGATGCGCAACTTCGACAAGTCCAAGCGCTATCGATGAGGCATTCCGACACGCGCAGGAGCTCGATTCACCAGGGTGCGAGGTCGGTGAAAAAATTCGCGTCGGTGATGTCGAGAGCGGGGGATCGGCTCCGACAGGGCTATGAAACCGCGGCCCGAGTGACGGCTACCGCGGTAAGGAAAGGACCTGAGAGATGAAATTCATGCTGGCAATGAACGCGCCCTACGGCGGAGGCGCTTACCAAATCTTCAACTGGGCCCCGAAGCGAATCCAGGACCACATCGCGTTCATGCGCGACCTCAACGCGAAGCTCTCGGCAGCGGGCGAGCTGGTCGGCGCCGAAGGCCTGGCGCCTCCGGGCGAGGCGCGGGTCGTGAAGGGGAACGAGCAGGGCAAGCCCGAGGTGAGTGACGGTCCCTTTGCCGAGACCAAGGAGTTCCTGGTGGGGTACTGGATCGTGGACGTGGAGAGCAAGGAGCGCGCCTACGAGATCGCCGCAGCGGCGTCCATGGCGCCGGGGCCTGAAGGGGCACCGATGCACCTGGAGATCGAGGTGCGGCAGATCATGCAAGCGCCGACGGACTGATCCATTACTTTCCCCACGGACATCATGGTCACCACCAGCGTCGAGCGCCTGCTACGTGAGGTAACGCCTCAGGTGCTCGGCGTGCTGGTGCGCCGCTACCAGGATTTCTCCGCGGCGGAGGACGTGCTGCAAGAGGCGCTCCTCGCCGCGGCGCAGCAGTGGGCAGAGCAGGGGATCCCGGAAAACCCTTGCGGCTGGCTGGTGCACGTGGCCAAGCGCCGCATGATCGACGTCCAGCGAGCAGAGCTGGCGCGGCGCCGGCGCGAGCTGCTGGTGATGGCGCAGCCCGAAGTTCCCAGTGTGCCCCCGCCAGACAGCGAGCTGGGGCTCGAGGAAGACGACAGCCTCAAGCTGCTCTTCATGTGCTGCCACCCCGCCTTGACTCGCCCTTCGGCCATCGCGCTGACATTGAGGGCGGTGGGCGGCTTGACCACGGAAGAGGTCGCCCGCGCCTTCCTGGTCCCCGAGGCCACGATGGCTCAACGCATCAGCCGCGCCAAGCAGAGTATCAAGCAGTCCGAGGTGCCGTTCGCGCTTCCGGGGGTGAGGGAGCTGCGCGAGCGCCTCGACGCGGTGATGCACGTCTTGTATCTCGTGTTCAACGAGGGCTACGCGAGCGGCGGAGCCGAGCTGGTGCGCGTGGATCTCGCGCAGGAGGCCATACGGCTCACCGAGCAGCTGCTTCGGGGTTTCCCCGAGGATTCCGAGGTCGAAGGCCTGCTCGCGCTGATGTTGCTGACGGACGCCCGGCGACGAGCGCGCATCAGCCCAGAGGGCACGCCCATTCCCCTCGACGAGCAGGACCGCGAGGAGTGGGATCACGACGCGATCGCTCGGGGAACCCAGCACATCGAATCCGCCATGCGCCGCGGCCCCGTGGGACACTACCAGCTCCAGGCGGCCATCGCAGCGCTGCACGACGAGGCGCCAACCGCGGAGGCCACGGACTGGCTACAGATCACCGCGCTCTACGACGCCCTCTACCACCTCACCAGAAACCCGATGGTGGCGCTCAACCGCGCCGTGGCGGCCGCGATGGTGCACGGCCCAGCCCACGGGCTCAGGCTGCTCGACGAGCTAGAAGGCGACACGCGCGTCGCGGGGCACCTGCGCATGTACGTCGCCCGGGCGCACCTGGAGGAGCGGCTAGGCAACCGCGAGGCCGCGCTCGCACATTACCGCACGGCAGCATCGAAGACCACGAGCGCCACCGAGCGCGACTACCTGGTGATGCGAGCCGTCAGGCTCGAGCCGGATTAGACCTCTGATCAGCACGCGCGTCTGTCAACGCGCTGCGCGCAGGTGCCACTGCACCATGCCTCCCGGAAACGAGTAGTGACCCAGCGTTTCGAAACGGTGGCGCCGAGCGACACCGGCGAACAGCGGGATCCCCTGCCCCAACACGATCGGCGCCTGGGTGACCACCAGATCATCGATCAGCCGCGCGTCCAGCGCCTGCCGGATGAGGTTGCCGCCGTCGATGTACACGTCCTTGCCCTGAGCCAAACCCAGGGCTTGCTCCACGAGCTGCTGGATGTCGCCACCGCCAGCTCGCACCTGGGGCTTGTCGCAGGCGAACTCACGGGTAGTCGCGATCAGCATCGGCAACTCCCCATAGAACCACTCTCCCCCAAACCCCTGGACCACGTCGAACGTTCGCCGCCCCATCAGCACACACCCCACCTCCGCGAGGAAATCTGCAAAGGACAGCGCACCGCTGTCGGGGTCGGGCGCCGGAGGAGCGCTGGGCGTTTCACCTGGCTCGGCGCCCGAGAGCCAGGAGAGATCATCGCCCGGTCCGGCGATGAAGCCATCCAGCGAGGTGGCGATGTAGACCCGAAGTTTGCCTGTGTGGTTCATGGCGCCAGCATAGGGGACGGTCCTGCCAGCGTGCTGTCAGGAGCGTCGTGCGCGCCGAGCTGCGTGGCGAACGCGAAGCTCGTGGCGCTCACGGTTTCGGTGGCTTCGGCGGCGAATCTACTTCTGAAGGCAGTTGAGCATCCAGGCGATGCCGAAGCGATCGTGGACGACGCCAAACAGCGCTCCCCAAGGCGCCTGGAAGGGCGCGTCGATCACCGTGCCGCCCTGCTCGAGCGCGCCAAAGACCCGCTTGAGCTCTTCGGGATCGTCGAAATCGAGGGCTACCGAGACCAACCCCGTAGGTGGCAGGTCGCCGTTCATCGGGCCGTCGCTCAACATCAGGACGGTCGAGCCGACGTTGAGCACGCAGTGCATGACGTTGTCCTTGCGTGGCCCGGTTGCCTTGTTCAGCTCGCCGAAGGTCAGGAGTGCCTCGACCTTCGCGTCCAACGCCCCTTGATAGAACTCAATCGCCTCGCGTGCGTGACCGTTGAGGATGAAATAGGGAGTCGCTGCCTGGATCGTCATCGTTCAAGCTCCGTTGATTGCGCGGGGCGTTCATCACCCCAGCACCGGTTCGACCGGCGCGCTGAGCGAAACTCATCGCTCATCCGGAGAAAAAATTTAGGATTCGTCGGCCCCTTCATCGAACTGCGGCACGTCCCCGCCGATGTGATCCCACGGCGCCTTGGAGCCGACGAAGAGGTGCCGGTCGAGCTGGATCCCCGGATCACCGTCGATGCTGCCCAGGGTCACACCGCGCACGATGCCTCGATGGATCCCGCACAGGGTCGAGCCGCAGGTGCCACAGAACCCAATCTCCCATCCGTCGCCGCTGGCGTAGCGACGCAGCGTCCCCGGCTCTCCAAGCCAACCAAAGCTCCCTTCGTCCAAGAAGGCAAACGCGGAGCCGGGACCGCTGAACACCTTGCGACACTTCGAGCAGTGGCAGCTCTGCGCGCCGACCAGCGGCTTGCGGATCTCGAAGCGCAGCGCGCCGCAGAAGCAACCGCCGACGAGCGGCAACCTCGCGCCTGGGCCCTCACCAGCCTGAGTCGTCATGCGCGCAGAGTAGCCGAAGGGTCTGTGCCGGCGTCAAACGTGTTCGGCGCTGAGTCTGATCCCGACGGGTTTGGGGGAGAGGAGTGGCGTTCAGTCCCTGACATGGACGCTCGGCTACTCCAGGGCGTGCGCCTCGTTGCCCGCTGCACTTCCGCTCTGCGTCACGTCGCGCAAGAACACCGC
Source organism: Polyangia bacterium (assembly GCA_030433055.1). Lineage (GTDB taxonomy): Bacteria > Myxococcota_A > Polyangia > Polyangiales > Polyangiaceae > JAHBVY01. Next base: position 743 of record JAUILJ010000340.1, on the reverse strand, counting down.
TGGGATCGCGCCGAGCAGGACCACCGCAGCGCCAACCAAGAAAGCGTCGTTGAAGCTCAACACACCCGCCGCGCGAGCTGCGTGTCTAGCCACGACCGACTGCGCCAGCACCACGGACGACTGCGGAGGCACCCCGAGCTCGAACGCATCGATCCATGGGCCGTGGAACACGAAGGTCTGCAGATCGACACCCCAGGGCAGGTACGTCACCCGGGCCGGATCCATCCCCGCTCGGACCACGATGTCCTGGTTCCAGACCGAATCGACGATGACGCCGGACAGCGCTCCGATCCACGAGAGGTCGTCACCCCGAGCGTCTGCGTTCGTGAGGTCGTAGCCCCAGGACAGGCCCACCAGCGGGAGCCCGAGACCAAGAAGAACCGGCGCGACGGTGTCGAGCGGCCCGGCGAGGACGGGCAGGCCACCCTGAGCCGCCTGCGCCACCTGCTCGCGGAACTCCAGCGCGTCGGTTTCGTCGGGATTCCACGCAACGACGAACGGAGATCGGCCGACCTCCAGGAGTGCGGCCACCCACCGCTCGTCATGGATGCCCCAGCCCCGCGTCGCATAGACGCAGTCGTGCGGGCGGATGTCAGGCAGATCGCCGCCGAGCGTCACGGCTCGATCATGTCGGGACCGAGAGCAGACTCGGTGTCGGGAACCCCGAGCTCCGCAGCTCGCTTGTCGGCCAGTGCGAGCAGTCGGCGGATCCGCCCGGCGATGGCGTCCTTCGTCATCGGCGG
>JAUILJ010000339.1 GCA_030433055.1 Polyangia bacterium | reverse complement strand
TCAAGCGCTCCAACATCGAGCGCCCGTGGCTGCGCTTCGAGGTCAAGCGCCCGAGTGGCAAGCAGGCGCTGGCGGTGGAGGGCCTCAGCAAGCACTTCGGCGACATCGTGATCTGCGACAACTTCAACTTCAGTCTCTTCCGCGGGGATAAGGTTGCGGTGGTCGGGCCGAACGGGGTCGGAAAGACCACACTGCTGAAGATGCTGGTCGAAGAGGTCAGCCACGACGCCGGCAAGATCGAGTGGGGCTACGAGGCCCAGATCGGCTACATGCCTCAAGACCACCACGAACAGATCGAGAAGAGCGACGTCACCGCGCACAAGTGGCTGGGGGGCTGGGCAGAGGACGCCGACGAGGAGCAGATCCGCGCCATGTTCGGTCGCCTCCTGTTCAAGAAGGACGAGCCGTTCAAACCCACCAAGGTGCTGTCCGGTGGTGAGACGGTGCGACTGCTGCTGGCGCGCCTGATGCTCCTGAAGCCGAACATCCTGCTGCTCGACGAGCCCACCAACCACCTCGACCTCGAGGCCATCCGCTCCCTGACCGACTCGCTGGTGAGCTACGAGGGCAGCTGCATGTTCGTCACCCACGACCGGCAGATGGTGAGCACCGTCGCCGATCGCATCCTCGAGCTCAGCGAAGACGGCATCCGGGAGCTGACGCCGCAGCAGTTCATGGAGGGCGACTTCCTCACCGGGCACAAGACCTACCAGAAGCCTGGTTGGTGACCTGACCGCTGAGCCGGTAGCGAATTCTCCGGTGCTACCGGCCCTCAGGGGATCAGCATGCAGCTTCCGCACTTCCTGATGCTGCGACCTGGGCCGCCGGTGCACGCGTCAGTGCACCAAGCGTGGTCGGACCTGGGGGTGAGACGCGCTGTGGCGCGCTTGCGTCCGTCACGCGCCTCTGCAATGGCTCGGTGCGATTTATGGAACAGTACCTAGTCGACTCACTGGGCAAGCTGGGCTTCAATCCCGGCAACTATCGAGTGCTGATGCTGCTGCCCTTGGTGTACGTGGCCTGGGCGGACGGCAAGATGGAAGACGTCGAGATCGAGCGCATCGACGCCATCGCCAAGGAGCGTTTCTTTACGGATGCGAGCGGACTGGAAATCCTCGACAGCTGGCTCGCAGAGCGCCCGACCGAAGACTACTTCCGCAAGGGCTTGGAAGACCTGTTCTTGCTCGCTCAGACGGAGCAAGGCGAGCCCTTGGTTCACGCCGAAGAGCTGCATGAGCTGCTGAGCCACGCAGAAGCGATCGCCCGCGCAACCGCCCACGCCTACGACGATCCACGGGCCGTGACCAAGGAAGAGGAGGTCGCCCTGGCGGACATCGCCAAGCTGCTGCGAGTCGACAACGGAACGAGCTGGCGGCGGCTCCTCGACGACTTGGACGCGGGCCCAGCCTCGATCCAGGCTGGGCGCGCGCCCCGCTCGCGACGCGGGTAGGCTGGCCTAGCGCCGGCCCGCTGGCAAAGCCAGGGCACTACTCGACGCAGCGCCCATCGACCAGGCGACACATATGGTGTCGCTTGCACAGAGTTGATTTTCGGCAGTGGTCTAATTCCGCAGGGATACAAGCGCCAGCTCGAACCCCGCACTCTCCCAAGCGTTCGCAGTTGCTGCTCTTCTTGCAGGCTTCGTCGGAGCCAGCGACGCACACGCCGCCCTTCGCCTGACACAGGCCGCTCACCTCGCACGCGCCACTGTTGCGACAACTGTCGCCCACTGCGGCGCACACGTCCCCGCGCTTCGCGCAATAGCCCCTGAGCTCGCACTGAGCGCTGGCCTTGCAGTCGGCGTCCGACCCAGCCACGCAACGCCCCGAGCTCGCGGTGCAGAACCCATACACCTTGCACGGCGTCCCAGTGGCGCAGTGTTCCTTCGAACACTGAGCGGGATCCTGCTCGGGGCAGTCGACACACGGCACGCAGCCTTCAGCGCCAAGCTCCAAGATCTCGAGGTTCAGTTCGTCCAGCTGTTCGGCGACCGTCTTGGGCCTCGCGCTTGCACTCGGCCCAGCACTCGCCACAGGTCCCGCGCTCGCCCTCGACGGAGCGCCGGAGTCACCCGGCGGCGCGGCGCTCGCCGCGCCGGCGGTGGAGGGGTTGCCTTCCCCCGGCGCGCCGCCCCCACAGTCGGAGCAGCCCGAGCACGCCGTCACGCCGAGCGCTAGCGTGACGCAGGCCCAGCGCAGAGCGCGCGGAACGTCCGCCACTCGCGCTGCTCCTCTCCCACACACCCCTTGCGAGCGATGCAGCATGGTCCTCGTCGCGAGGCTACTTGGGTGGCTTCTTGAGCAACAGACCAAGCTGCTCCATCAGATCGTCCTGCAGCTGGCCACCCGTGACCACCAGCGCAGCGTCTTCGATACCCAGGATCATCAGCTCGGGAGCGTCGTCATCGCCGTCGTCCAGGTCCGGAATCGTGGTTTGGGGACCGGGCCGCTTCACTTCTCCTTGCGCCTCGAAGTCACAGGTCAGGACGCCGATGTTGTCGCGTCCCCCCACCGCGTTCGCGAGGTCGATCAGCAGCTGATTGACGTCCGCTGGAGACTCCTCCAAGCGCAACGTAGCCTCGATCTCCGTGGGCTCCACGTAGCCGCAGAGCCCGTCGCTACAAAGCAGGTAGCGGTCCCCCGGCAGCGCGCGATGGCTGGTGACGGAGACGCGCAGCTGCTGGTCCATTCCGAGGGCGCGCGTGACCACGCTGCGCGGAAAGCGTGCGATCACCTGATCATCGAGGTCAGGCTGGGTCTCCAGCACGTCCTGGAGCAAGGAGTGGTCCTGGGTGAGTTGTTCCAGGGCACCTCGGCGCAGTCGGTACGCTCGGCTGTCCCCCACGTGAGCGATGTGCAGCAGGTGGCTGCGGGGCGAGTACAAGCCGGCGACGACCGTCGTACCCATGCCCTGATACTTGCCGTGGGTGCGGGAGATCTCGACGACGTCCTTGTTCGCCTTCTGGACGGCAGCCACGAGACGACGCGCGTCATTGGGCAACCCGAAGCGATCGAAATCGGGGCGATCCCAGGCTTTGCGCACGGTAGCCCCGACGTAGTTCGCGATGCTGGTGCACGCGAGCTTCGCGGCGACCTCCCCCGCCTTGTGCCCACCTGCCCCGTCGGCGACAGCGAACAGTCCGAGATCTTCACGGACGAGGAACTGATCCTCGTTGTGGCTACGTCGACGACCGACGTCCGTCTGACCGGCAGCCACTAGGGTCATCTGTCCTTGCGTCATCGACGACCTCGCTCGAACACGGATCGACCGTGCCGTTGTCTGTTTCCCCCAGGCAATAAGTGTTGACTAGGGCGTGGGGAGCAGGGTGATGTCAGGGTTGGACTCACGCGCGGTGTACAGAGCATGCCAGGGCGTGCTGGCTCCGCGCAAGGCACCGTTGGCAGGCGTCAAGGCTGGCTTCTTCGCTCCCATGCAGCTGAGGACGACATACGGGTCCAGACGGCGGTGTCGCCTCATGCCAGCGCTCAGCTCGACCCCCGCGGGCGCGAGGCAGCGTTCCTCGATCTGAGCGACGAGCGCACCCGCGGCCTGATTGTCACTCTGGTCGCGCCCGGAGTGAGTCTCGTCCTTCGCGGCGCGCTCCGTAGGATGCACGATCAGCTCGAGGTGGAGATGGGGCATCACGCTCGCTCCCGAAGCGTTCCCGCTCTTGCCCACCGCGCCCAACTCCTGACCCAGCTCGACGCGGGTGTAGACGTCGGTGGTGAGCAGTTGCTTCGAGAGGTGTGAGTAGAACAGCGAGAGGTAGCCCTTCCCCCAGTCGGCTGGCAGCGGGCAGACCAATTTCACTACCCGGCCGTACCCTCCGAGGACGCCTTGAATCGCTTCTCCGGCGCAGGCGGCGAGCACCGGGGTGCCGATCGGGGCTAGCAAATCGACGCCGTTGTGCTTGCCGTGGTAGCGGGGGGCCAGGAACTGGCCTTGACCAGCCTTATCCGCACGGATCCCGTGGTCCACCGGGAGCACCCAGCCAACACTCGGCGGCGCCGCCGTTGCGCTCGCGGTCTCCTCCTCCGCCGCTGCCTCGACCGCCGCGTCCAGATCATCATCCGGCTCGGCGCTCGCGAGCTCCGCTGGCAGGACCGGCTTTGGCAGTGGTGCCACAGCCTCCCGCGCCGTTTGGCCACAGGCGGCACTGGTCATCGCTCCAGCGATCATCAGCGCACCAAGGCACACACCCAAATATCTAGAACCGTTACGTTTCTTGCTCAATGGCAGACGCGGTTCCGGGCTCTTTTCTGCTCCCCAAGCCATGTTTTCGAACCATAGCAAAAGGCCTTGCAGAGGCTCCAATTGTTGACCAACCGAGCCAGCCGAGAGGCAACAGGACCAGCAACGCCGGCAGCACGAGGGGCTGCTGGAGCACGCCGAGCAAGCACAGCACGATCACGCACAGCGCAGCCAGCGCGCGGAGCCGAGCGTAGCTCCTGCGCGCCCGAGGGCGGAGCACACCCAGCAAGACATCCGTTGGCCAAAACAAGAGCAGTGCTTGATTCACCTGCAGCTCCCGCATCTGAGCGAGCAGGCTCATCGCCCAAACCGCGCAACCCAAGAGGCCAAGCAGCAGCCCACACAAGCCCACGAAGATGCGCCCAACGCTGCGTTGGCGCCGCGTCGCTAGCAACGGCAAGGTCAACGCCCCGGCGATGCCGCCGAACAACGGCCACGTGGGAGGCTCACGGCTCGGGAACGCTGGTCCGCGACGGGCGTTGATGCGCTCAGGCTTCGCCCCGAGCTTCGCCTCCAGCTCCCTCCGCAGGTAGCGCGGCAGGAACATTGCCTCGCCTCGAGTCAGGTCTCGATCCAGGCGAGGGCCGGCGAAAACCTGGCCAAGAGCCACAGCGCTGGGCCACTCTGCCAGGCCCTGTGCCCCGAGCTGGCGCCGCGTCACGCCGGCGCGGGCGTCAGCCCCCGCAAGCAATGCGCCTCGACTGGCGTCGTCCACCACATCCCGTATCCGCGTGGTGCAGTTGTCGTCGAAGTGATGGTAGTGATAGTAGCGATTTTCCTCCTGGATATCGCTCTCGAGGCGCGCGACGATGCGTTGCTTCTGCTCTCGAGTCAGGGGTAACACCTGACGGTACACGTCACGATCACTGGCAACGTACGCTCGCAACATCCGGTCCTTGGGCCAAACCGATACCCAAAAGCGCGAGTCACCGCGAATGAACTCCCAGCCAATCTTCTGCGGCGGCGTCTCGAAGTCGGTGGTGCCGTAGTTGTAGCAACGGGCTCGGGCGGGGCTCTCGACGCAGATCGCGGCGTGGCCAAAGCGCTCGAAGAGGTGCTCTCCGGGACCCATCGTGTAGACGACGATCTCTGGATCTGCGCCCAAGGCGCCCAGCAACGCGAGGCTCGGTAGCACGTAGTTCAAGTCTCGCGCGGAAATGCGCTGGCGCAACCGCGGCCGCCTGATTTGCGCCGCTCAGAAGTCGTAGTTCGCGAACGCGCGCCCCCCGACGAGCAGCGAGTCGCCGGCTCCTGCGGCGCGGGCCGCGGGCCCGGGCTGCATGGCGTTGCCCGGATCCAGCGCGCCCATCTCGGCTCCCAGGGTCAGCAGGCTCCCCCAAGCCAGGGCCCGAAAGCGAACTCCGAGATCATACTCGGTCCCCCAGTAGGCCCCGGATCCCCCACCCAGCGCGGTCCGCGCTGCTCCCCCGGAGAGCTTGGTGTTTGCTGCGTCGCGAGGAACCACGGGGGCAAACGCGAAGAGCACGCCAGCGTACACGTCGAGGCCCCGGGTCAGGCGGTAGCCAACCCGGGGATAGAGAGCGAGCGTGTCCAAGGCGCCGCCCTCGGTCGCCAAACGCTCGGCTTGATCCACTGGGGCGCCGAGCCCCGGATCCGTGGCGGTCGCTACGCTTCGCGCAGACTGGGCGCGCAGCACCTGATCGAAGAGCACGACTCCCGCCTGATAGTTCGGATCCGCCCGAAACTCGGTGACCGTGCCATCCTGAGCGTCCGAGTCGCCGCTCAAGAACAGCGAGTCGAGTGCGACGGTCAGCCGGTTCGCGGAGTACGTCGCGCGCCCTGCCCAGGCGAACGCTCTCAGATCCTGTTCGACTCGCAACCCCGTTGGCGCAAGCTCAGTGGTTCCGTGTTGATACGCTGCCTCCGCCTCGAACAACAACATCGCTTCGCCCAGGTCGATGCCGAAGGCGAGGCTCGCGTCGATGATTCCGTAGGTGGCGCGTGCGCCGTCCGCGTCCTCGTCTCGGCGCACTGCGACGTGCAGCTCACCACGATCGAGATCGAAGCCGCCGACGCTCAGGCCCAGATCCGCTCGAACGCTGGGCTCGTCGTCCGAACCCGCCTCGTCCTCGCGCAGCACGCGTTCGTCCTGCATCACCCGCTGCAGCGCGATGTACCCCTGGAAGTCCGCGTCGCCCATGGGCCCGGTGAACAAGCGAGCTTCGAGCACTCGGTCACCTCCTCGAGGATCCACGAATCGCGCGTCCCCCGGGGAAGGATCGTGGGCGCCATCGTTCTCGATCAGCCCCAGGCCCCAATGGCTGGTGTTGAAGCCTGCTTGAAGGCCAAGCCAGTCGTCGAAGCGCAAGGCCAAATTCGCCTTGCGCAGGACCGGTTCGGTGTCGCCCTGGCCGGGATAGGCGCGCCCCGCTGGCCAGTCCGGGCCCGAGCCGTAGCCGCGCACGACCTCGTGCTCATACTCGGCGTGCAGGGCCCAATCGCCCAGGCGCAGTCCGGTATCGAACGCGGCGCCTACCCTGACCAGTGGTGACACCAGGATCGTACTTGACCGCGAGGCGCCGGTTGCATCCAGCGGGACCTCTGGTAGCTGCTCCCCACGGATACGACCCGTACCGGATATCACCAGCCGCATGCAGCGACCAAAGTCGAGGGTGAGCGGGTGACTGGGTCGCTCGTCGTCACCCAGGAGGACGATGGCTGGCTCCGGGCCGCTCGCTGAATCCAGCGCGGTAACGCATAGCCCAGTCTGGCCTGCCGACGCGCGCCCCGGCGCGAGCAAGGCTCCCGACATGGCGGCGCCCATCACACCGAGGCGACGCAGACGGCGACGCCCCCGCGCCTCCAGCGCTTTCCTCTCCCCCCCAAGCACGCGTGCCTCCGCGCGGCCCCTGCCACTATGCATCTGAAGTTATCTAGAAGAAACGGCGCAGAGTGTGAACACTCCGCGCCGTAATCGCTGTTTCTTCCGTGAAACGGCTCAGGCTGGCGTCACTTCCTCCTGGGATCGGGCGCGGAGGATGATGCGCCGAGCGTAGGCAGCCACCGCGGTGCAAGCCAGGACCCCCGCCACCACGACAGGGAGGACGCCGACCAGCTGGCTCTTGACCACCTCGGCTCCAATCACGAAGAAGCCCATGACCAGCACGAAGAAGGCAAACGCTCGTCGCAGGGTGGCTTGGGGGAGGCCCCGCGCCAGACGCGTCCCAACGAAGGTGCCGAGCACGGCTGCGACCGAGAAGCCGCCGGTGAGCGTCCAGTCGATCACGACGTGCCCGAGATGGCCAGCAGCCCCAGCGAAGGTGTTCATGGCGATCACGAACAGCGAGGTACCCACAGCCTGCTTCATCGGCAGGCGCCCAAACAGCGCGAGCGCAGGCACGACCAGGAATCCACCGCCAGCCCCGATCAGTCCAGTGACCGCACCCACCAAGAAGCCCTGCACCGGCACCAACCAGAACGACCGCGGCTTGGCGTCGGCAGATGGCTCTTTTCGTCCTCGCAGCATGGCGAGGGAGGTCACCAGCATCATCAGGCCAAACGCGGCCAGCAGGACGGTGCCTGGAATCAGCGACGAGAGACGTCCTCCGAGGAACGCTCCGACCATGCTGGACGCGCCGAAGAACAGTCCTGTGCCCCAGCGGACGTTGCCGTTCCTCGCGTGCTGAACCGATGCCACTGAGCTGGTAACCCCAACCACGATCAGGCTCATCGTGATGGCGGGCT
>JAUILJ010000338.1 GCA_030433055.1 Polyangia bacterium | reverse complement strand
ACAGGACGGAGCCGTCCAACCAACCGATGACTCGTCAGCCACGCCCCACAAACGACAAGAGGCCGACGCGATGCGTCGACCTCTCGGCTTGACCGGCTGCGGAGACGGCTTCTGCGCGCCCCCTTACGAGGACTCGAAGTCGTGCCCGGCGGACTGCTCGGCGAACTGCGGTGACGGCTACTGTGAGCCCAACGAACAGAAGTCTTGCTGGCAGGACTGCGGGACGATCTGCGGAGACGGGGTCTGCACCCCGGACGAACCAGGCTGGTGCTGGCAGGACTGCGGCGGCAAGGGCTGTGGTGACGGCGTGTGTCAGTCGGACGAGTACGGCTGGTGCTATGAGGACTGTGGCGGTGGCTACTGCGGCGACTACTACTGCACGCCCGACGAAGTGGGCTGGTGTTACCAGGACTGCGGCGGTGGCTACTGCGGTGACTACTACTGCAGCCCCGATGAGTACGGCTGGTGCTACGAAGATTGCGGCGGTGGCTACTGCGGTGACGGCGTCTGCACGCCCGATGAGCCCGGCTGGTGCTACGACGACTGTGGCGGTGGCTATTGCGGCGACTACGTCTGCTCGCCGGACGAGGTAGACTGGTGCTACCAGGACTGCGGCGGTGGTTACTGCGGTGATGGCTACTGCGCGCCCGACGAGCCGGGGTGGTGCTACCAGGACTGCGGTGGCGGTGGTTACTGCGGCGATGGCTACTGCGCGCCAAACGAGCCAGGGTGGTGCTACCAGGACTGCGGCAACGGCTACTGCGGCGATGGCTACTGCAGCCCAGGCGAGCCTGGCTGGTGCACGCCAGACTGCGGCGGCGGCTACTGCGGTGACGGCTACTGCAGCGGGAACGAGTGGCAGTGGTGCTGGCAGGATTGCGGCTCCGGCACGGGGGGCACCGGCTTCGGCGGAGGCCCTGGTTTCGGGGGCGCGGCGGGCGCCAGCCCCGGCTTCGGTGGTGCCCCTGGGGCCGAACCGTCGCCGCCTAACCCAGGGTGAACTCCCGAATCACCACGTTTTGCCGTGGATGCGCGTAGGTCTTGCCAGCGCATCACGGCAGAAACCATGATTGCGCTTGATGCTCTCGGTCTCGGAGGTGCGCGCAAAAGCCAAGAATGTCGCGGCTTGGCTAGTCGACAAGGAGCGGCCGGACGAAGCGGTTGGTCTGCTCACGGCGTGGGCCGCCAACGGGCCCAACGATCCGGAAGGTCAGGACTTGTTGGCGGAGGCGCTGCGCATCGATCCCAGCGCGCCCCTCGCGCAGATGGCGTTCGAGCGCATGGAAGGGATGGAAGGGGACCACGCGGCCCTCGACCAGCACATCCAGGCGTACTCGATCGAGCGCATCAACCAGATCGAAGCCGAGATGCGGCGCCCGACGTTTCGTCGCGCGCAGATGGGCTTCAACAACAACATCAAGTTTCACGGCGTGCCTTACCATGTGCAAACGGAAGACTCCGGTCTGGACGCGCCGCACATCATCACGCACCTGTTCGCTGATGGAGGCCGAGTCATCAAGAGCCACAAGCGCGACTACAGCGAGCACGTGAATCGGCCAGACGTCGCCGACTACGTGCGCGGCTTGATGAAGGCTCAGCACATGGAAATGGTGTTGATGCTGCGCGACGGAAAGTTCGACGGCATCATCGCTGGTCGTGAGGTCGGCGGCGTCACCATGCTCACCGAGCCGCCGCAAGAGGTTCAGAAGATCGCGCGCCGCAAGCAAGAGGCGCCGAGCGCAACCACCCACGAGCCGCCTGCGGTCGCCGCCGCCCCGGCTCAAGTCCCGCACTTCAGCTTGGTGGTGATGCGCAGCCTGACCGGCGGCCCCGAGCGCTACGACCCAGTGGGCGAAGAGGTGGTGATCGGCGCTCAAGGCGGAGTCAATCTTCCGGGAGAGATCTTCTGTCATCCCACGGAGGCGCTCCTGCGCTGGCGCGACGACGCGCTCTTCATCGAAGACCTGGAAGGCGGCAACGGCGTCTTCTTCCGCATCCACACCGCGGTGGAGCTGGAGATCGGCGATGAGTTCATCGTGGGTGATCAGCTCCTGCGGGTGGAGAAGAACCCGGCGCCCGACGATGGGCCCGACCCGGATCCCACCTACTTCTACTCGTCGCCCAAGTGGCCATCGTCGTTCCGCATCATCCAGGTGTTCGAAGGTGGTGCGGCGGGCGCGTGCGTGGTCGCGCGCGGCAACAGCATGCAGATCGGCTCAGCCGTGGGCGATCTGATCTTCGCGGATGACCCGCTCGTCGAAGAACAGCACTGCGTGATCGAGGAGCAAGCGAGCACCGTCGTGCTCACCGACCTGGGGAGCAGGACCGGTGTCTTCGTGCGTGTGCGCGGTGAGCAAGAGTTGCCCCACGGAACTGAGCTACTGGTGGGGCGCACCAGGCTCGTCGTCGACCTGAAGCGCTGAGCGTCTAGAAGACCATACCGGCCCCGAGCGACAGGCTCGGGGTCCACTGGTCGACGACCCCTGCGTCCAGGTCGTGGCTGGCGAACGTCGGCAGCAGGACCTGGGCGAACACCAGCCCGTGGGTGGTGGTGTAGCGACCCAGCTCGAGCCCCAAGCGCAACCCTGGCGAGAAGCCAGTTGCTGTTGCGGTCTCGATGGACTCACGATCGCTGAGCGTCGCCGGTCCGCGGAAGCGTTGAAACTCCAGGCCAGCCACGACCGCCGCGAAGCCAGCCGTGGAAGCCGTGGCGCTCGTGAACAACGCAGCCTCGAGCTGGGCGGTGAACTGGCTGGTCAGCGTGAGCCGATCGTCGCCGCTGTTCAGCTGATTCGCGCCAGCGATGCGCACCCCGAAGTGAAACCAATCGACCTCCCGTCGCGCGACCAGCGCGAGCCCGGGAAGCGTTGCTAGACGTCCGTCCACGAGCGCGCCCACTTCGTACACCTCCGCGCCGATGTAGTTGATGCCGCGGACGCGGAACGCCTTGCGCTGCTGCGCGAACCAGTCGGCGCGCTCAGGGCCGCTCAGGCGCCGCGGGTCGTTGTGGAGCAGCACGGTCAGTAGTTGCTCCACCGCTCGATCCATGCGCCCGGGCTCCACCTTCACCCGATCAGGCACTTCACCATCGACGCTCCCAGTCAGAAACAACCCGCCACCCATCGCTTCGTCTACTTCGATCACCTCGATGCGTAGCGTCGTCTGGCAGCCGTCCTTCACGAGCTGGTGGCTCCGGTGCCGCGCGAGCTCGCTCTGCACCAGGCGTGTGAGGCTCGCGCTGTCTTTGCCAGCCGCCGAGACCTGAATGCAGGTGGCGACCTGTGCGTGAGCGACAGTGGGGAAAAGCAGGGCGCCCAGCGCACACACGCACGCGATCAGCGCCGCGAAACCGGCGTGGGCCGTGGCCGCGCGAGGAGCCACGCCGCGGCGATGAGAGGTAGCGCGTTGGGTTGGCATGGCTCTCTAGAAGATCACGCCCACCTGAGCGATGGCGCCCGGGAGGTAGGTGTTCACGGTTCCAGATTCATTTTCTGCGTGGATAACATAGGTGGGTACGTTCAGCTCGACCTGGGTGTAGAAGTGGAGGGAGCTGGCGCGCAAGAACTCGTAGCCAAGCACCAGGTCCAGGTTGAGCCCGCCGCTGATCACGTCGTCGCGGCTGTCGCTAGATCGCTCTTCTTCCGGTCGAATCAGGCTAAAAATAGCCAGATCGAAGCTCGCTCCTCCACCCATGTAGACAGAAGTCACGCCGGGGGGATCGAGATAGCGGAAGAAGTGCAGCGCCAAGCCGACACCGCCCGTGTAGTCAGCGTGCCCCCCGCCCAGGTTGTAGGAAGCCGCCCGCTCTCGTGTGCCGAGGTTGACGCGCCCCAGGGCATCCAAGCCCCAGGCCTTGAGCTTTCCACGATAGCCCAGGGCGAGCGTGATCGGAGTGAGCAGTCGCAGCTCGTCGTTGGCGGCGCTCCCATCTTCCGTTGCCGTAGGGAGCTTGCCCATGCGCAGCGCCGTACCCATCCCGAACAGGGCGTGGCCTCGCACGCCAATCGTACGCAGGCGTTGCTCGCTGTCGGCGCGTAGCACGTTCTCTCGAGTGATCGTGTCGCTGATCGGGCGATCATAGAGTAGCGATCGGGCCAGGCGCTGGGCCAACTGAGCGAACTCGTCAGCTGTGACGTAGTCCACCTTCTCCTCTCGCGCGTACCCGCTGTAGCGCGCGAAGACGGTCCAGCCGTCCTTGAGCGGATACAGCTCCACGGTGATGCGCTGACTGCAGCCGCGCGCCACCGCTTCGTAGTTGGGATCGTGGGTGACCTCGTACTCGAGCATGCGTTGCAGGTACGCAGGCGCGTCGAAACTCCACACCTCAGCCGGCTCCTGTGTGTCCCCGCTGCCTTGCCTGGCCACGTCGGGTTCCTGTGACCAAGGGACGACGCTGTCGGTGCTCGGCTGCACCGGCGCCGTATCCAGGCGTGGTCCCGGTAAGGGTTTGGAGGGCGCGTCGCCCGCGCCTGGCGCCTGAGGCGCCGGATCTTTCCCATCGGTGGCTGGCTGCTTTGGGGCCTCTGCAGCGTCCGCCGCGTCACCTCCCAGGGTGTCGTCTCCTGCCGCGCGGTCTCCCGCCGCGCCCTCTCCAGCTCCCGATTTGCGTCCCGGTTTCTCGTCCGTTGCCTCGGTCTTCTTTGTTTTGCCGTGCGGTTTTTCCGGATCCCACGACTTCTGGACGACGTTGACGCAAACCTTCCGCGCTGCGTGTGCGGGTTGGGCGAGCGTTAGACCGAGGCCTATCGCACACGGAAAAAGCAGCCAGCGAGCGTAGAAACGGGAAGGTGCAGCCATGGGCCGCGGCTACAGCAAGCGCCGTACCGAAGGCGGCGCCCGACGCGGAGCGCTGAGTTTGCCTACCTTTCGCAGCCTCTGTCCCCAGCAGAGTGGGTCGGTGTGAACACCCTGCTGTGCTTCTCAGTCACTCTGCGCCGCGGCTGTACGATCGACGCACAGGCTGACCCGAGTACTCGCGTTTTGTCCCAGCGCGCGCAGATGTGCTATGGATGGCCTCATCAGTTTCCGTGGGGAAACTACTCTCTGTCTCGCGCGCTGGCAGGTGGAGACTGGGTCTGCCCTGGATGCTTGCGGCGATCTCACGGCCTTGGGCAGGCCGCCCAGACGTGCTACGGCTGCGGCGTGCGGCTGGGCCAATTCCCACTTCCTCGATGTAGCTCGGGACCGCGTCTCAACCCTTGGTTTTGGGGGTTAGGCGCGTTGCTCGTGGTAGCTGCTTGCACCACCAAGGCGCCGCCAAGTGGGCTCGCGGCGGTCGTGCCTTCAGCGCCTGTGCCCGCGCGGCCGCAGGCTCCGCGGAGCCCGGAGGCGCGGCGTTTCCCCCCGCGGGATAGCGTGAGCGACGCTCCACCGACAGCGGCGTTTGCAGACGCCGGGGCACCCGATGGGGCGAGTGACGCGGCGACGAACGAGGGCGGGAGTGACGCGGAAGCGCAGGCGGTATCCGTGGTCGACCTCTCCCAGGAGTCCTTCGCTCAACCGCTGGATTCGAGGCGGTCGTTGCCACCGACCAGCATCGCACGGCGCTTCGCCAACCTGTCTCCCGGGCAGTGCATGAAGCAGCTGCGCGCGGCGAAGCTCCCGGTCAAGCACTGGGGCGGTGCAGCGAAAGGTGTCGCGAATCCTCACAGGCTCAGCGGCGATTTGCACGGGGTGAAGTTTATATTTCCTGGAGGAAAAAGCCCTTTCGGTGTTTTGGATTGTCGCCTGGTGCTTGCGTTGAACGAGTTCGCTCGCGTGCTCGCCAAGCACGAGGTGGTGCGGGTTCAGCTCGACAACATGTACCGACCTCGGTCAAAGCTGCCGCGTCACCGTCGAGGCAAGGCTCGCAACCCAAGTCAGCACAGCTATGGCTTGGCTGCGGACATCACCCGCTTCTGGCTCTCCGACGGCAGCCTGCTCAGCGTCGAGGAAGACTGGCATGGTGAGCTTGGTGCGCCCGCGTGTGGCCCTGAGGCTGTCTTGACGGAGCCTGACGACGATGCGGTGCGTCTACGCAACCTGGTGTGCGACGTGGCGAGAGCGGGGATCTTCACCCACATGCTGACGCCCGGCTTCAACGCCGCCCACCGCAACCACTTCCACTTCGACATCAAGCGCGGCGCCGACTACCAAGCGCTGCGTTGACCCTGTGGCTTGGGCGCTGGCGCAAGCTCACCCAACAAGAAAGAAAACGACCGATGCTCGAGAGCATCGGCCGTCTGCTCGACGTGCCCAACCGAGGTCAGGCCCGTGCAAGCCGAGTTCTCACTCGGCCGCGGCGTCGTCGCCAGCTGCGTCGTCAGCGGGAGCCTCGGGGGCCTCGGGCGCCTCAGGAGCCTCGGGAGCCTCGGGAGCCTCAGCGGCGGGCGCCTCGGGAGCCTCGGGAGCCTCGGGGGCCTCGGCCTCGGGCATGCCCTCGCCACCACAAGCAGCAAACATCAAAGCAACGATCGGGAAAAGAACGAGTTTACGAATCATTTGGGGATCCTCCTGTGCGAAGCCCCACGAGTTAAGCCGTGAGCTTCGTGTTTCGGAAGGGGAGATGCCCCAGCCTGCGCAACCGGCTCAACAAAAAAGCGCCCCGCTCGTGGATTCAAGCCGCGAATCCTTGCTAAATATCTGTAATTACAAGAGATAACGAAGTTAGGCTGGCGGGCAGGCTGGTTGCCCCATTCGGCGACCTGCAGTGACGCGGCAGCTGAGGCGCCCCCGTAGGTGCGAAGCGTGGGGCTTCCCTTCGGCTTCGCATGAGCCGAAATGGTGGCAAGCTGCGTCTCAAGCATGTCGATGGGTTCCAACTCTTCAGCAGCCGAGCGCCGGCTGCGCCTCGTCCGAGGCGGAGTGAGCCGGGAATCCATCGAAGAGTCTCTCCCCCCGAGCTCCGAGGCCCATGTGCTGGCCAGTGGAGCCCATGCTTCGGCTCCTGAGTCGAGCGTCTCCGAACCAGCAGCTCCAGCTCCCGCCGGAACACCTTTCCCCGCTCAAGCAGACGAGGCTCGGCCCTCGGTCCGCACGGAAACGAGTGAGGTAGAAGACGCGGAGCTGGTGCTCAAGGTTCAAGCCGGAGATCGCCAGGCCTTCGAGCTGCTCTACCGGCGCCACGCCGGCTTCGCCATGAACCTCGCAGTCCGTATCCAAGGCAGCGCCAGCGACGTCGAAGATGTCGTCCACGACGCATTCATCAAAGCGCACCAACGCCTGGGCGACCTGCGTGATGCTGCGGCCTTTCGCTCTTGGCTTGGCGCCATCGTCGTGCGCTTGGTCCGCAGCCGTCTGCGGCGGCGTCGCCTGATGGCGAGTCTCGGGCTCACCCACGCGGGAGACGCCGTCGATCTCGATGCGGTGGCTTCCGGCGGCGCCAGCCCCGAGGCGCGGGCCCAGCTTGCACAGGTGTACGCGCTGCTTCAGACGATGCCGACCGAGGATCGTATCGCTTGGACGCTGCGTTACGTGGAGCGCCATCGCCTGGAGGCGGTGGCCCAGCTGACCGACTGCAGCCTGGCCACCGCGAAGCGCCGCATCGCCCGTGCTCAGCGCTTCTTCGAGCAGCACTTCGTTTCGGGAGGGAGCGTCTGATGGCCAAGCGCAGCGCAAAGCGCCGCAGTATCCCGCCAGACTTTCCGGTGAACGCATTGCGTGATCACGGAGAAGACAGCGAGACGCTGGAGCGGGTGTGGCAACGTCTGGATGAGGAACTCCCTCAGCTTCCCGCCATTCCTGCACGGCGCCGCAACACCTCGATGATCTGGGCAGCTGCCGCTGGTGTGTTGCTCTTCGGGTCCGGGGTGTTGGTTGGGGCACGGGTACAACCCACCGCGGAGGTCGCGCCCCTCCCGCAAGCGGAGCCCACACCGACCGACCGAGCGGCTGGTGACGAAACGCCGGAGCCAGCCCCCGCGATCTCGGCAGAGCCAGCGAGTGATGTGCCCGACACCACTGACCACCGGCTCACTCCAACCCCACG
>JAUILJ010000337.1 GCA_030433055.1 Polyangia bacterium | reverse complement strand
GGGATGGGCGAGGCCCCTGGCAATCCAGCGGGGCCCGATCTCACCGTGTGGAACGCGAAGGCGACGTTCGGCAAGCTCCTCGACGAGTTCAAGCAGCAGCCGAACAAGCTCTTCGTGTACCTGACAGCGCCACCGAACGCGCCCGGCTTCGACAAGGAGCCGCTGCTCAAGGTGCTCGCGAAGAAGGCGCTGGGCAAACCGTCGACCGCAGAGGTGCTCGCGGAGCGCGCGCGCCTCGCGCGCGAGTTCAACAACTGGGTGGCGTCGCCCGAAGGTTGGCTGAAGGACTACCCGCTGAAGAACGTTGTGGTGTTCGACTACTACGACGCGCTGACCGGAGGCGAATCGAACTTCCTTGCGTATCCGTCGGGAGACGGCACGGATAGCCACCCCACCTCGCAGGGACAGCAAAAGGCGGCCAAGGAGTTCGTACCCTTCATCAACCGCGCGGTGCGCCGCGCTGGCCTAACGGAGTGACCGACGGATGAACCGTTACGAGGCATATCTAGCCAAGCCAGGGGAACACGAGGCGGTGGCGGCGCTGTGGCGCGAGGGCATGAGCGACTCGCGCATTCAAGACGTCGTCGACAAGCGCCTGGCCTGGTTTTACGAAACCAACCCCCTGGGACCGGCGAAGACCTGGTTCGTCAAAGACACTCAAGCGGAGGAGCTGATCGGCTGTGCGAGCGTCTATCCGCGCCGTGTGCGCGTCGGGGATCGGGTGGTTACCGCGGGTGTGATGGCCGACTTCCTGGTCAGCAAGAAGCACCGCATCGCGGGCCCGGCGCTGCAGCTGCAGCGAACCCTCGCGGAGCAGAGCGCGGAAGCCGGCTTCGAGTTCATCTACGGCTATCCAAACAATCTAGCCTGGCCGATCTTCAAGCGCATCGGCTACCAGGCGGTCGCGCAGAGCGTGATGTGGGTCAAGCCGTTGCGCACCGGCTACAAGCTGGGTGAACTCACCGACTCGCGGCTCGAGCCGTACGTGGGGCCGCGCCTACGGGAGAAGCTCGTGCCTCCCGCAGCGAGGATCGGTAGCTTGGTAGGAGACCGAGTCCTTCAGGCAAACGACCTGCGCCTGTCGATGGGTAAGCTCCGCGGCGTCACCTGCGACGTGCAAGCCAGCGCCGACTCGAGCTTCGACGCGCTGGAGTTCGCCAGCGCCGCGCTCTGCGACGTTTCCGGCGCGCGAGACGCGGCGTACCTCAACTGGCGCTACTCCGAGCACCCGACGCAGCGCTACCACTTCTTCCGCATGATCGACACGGTGAGTGGCGGGCTCCGCGGCTTTGTCGTTTTCCGCGAGGAAGAAGATAAGGTATTCCTGCTCGATGCCGTGTGGGACGGACCGCCCGCGCAGGGCGAGGCGCTGCTCCTAGCGTTCGCTCGCCGCATGCACGAGGAGAACAAAGTCTCGATCTGCATCTACTACGCAGGGACCCCGAGCGTGGTGGAGATCCTACCCAAGCTGCTGTTCTTCCGTAGGGCAGGAGAGCGCAACCTCATCGCGTACGTTCCAAAAGAGCGAGACGACCGGTTCCGCGAGCGCGTGCTGAATGAGAACAGCTGGGCCATGTACGACGGAGAATTGGACATCTGATCATGAACCGAGCGCTCTCCATGGCGCAGCGCGGCCTGCGGCGCCTGCGACCTCCGAACACACCACCCCGGGTGTGCATGGTCGTAAACAACCTCGACGTGGGCGGCCTCGAGAAGGTCGTGATTAGCCTGCTCGAGAACTTCGATCCTTGCCGTGTCGAGCCGTTCCTGATCTGCCTGAACGGCCCGGGCAAGTTGTTTCCCGAGCTGAGACTTCCGCGAGAGAACTGCCTCGTGCTCGAGAAGCGACAAACCAAGCTTGGTCCGGTGTCAGTCGACTTCGAGGCGCTCCGAGACGTTCGAGCATTCATCGCCGAGAAGCGTATCGACATCGTCCACGCGCACAACGCGGCCCCGTTGATTTACGCCGGGCTTGCCTTGCGCGGCACGTTCCCTCGAGCGTCGATGCTCTACTCGGAGCACAACCAGATCTACAGCGCGAGCGAGAGCTCGCGGAAGAAATTCAAGCTGTATGTGCGGCTGGCCGATCGCATCGTGGCGGTGATCCATGACCTGGAGCGAACCCTTCAACGCGACGTACGGGTACCGCGGCCGGTTCAGGTGATCCACAACGGCATCGACGGCGCGCGTTTCCGCACGGTTGATGGCTCCGGGGTACGAGCTGAGCTCGGGGTCTTGGAAGACGAGTTTCTGGTTGGGACCGGCGTCGTGCTGTCCAAGCAGAAGGGGATTACCTACCTGATCGAAGCGGCTCGAGAGGTGCTTGCCGAGGCCCCCAACGTGCGCTTCGCGGTCGCCGGAGATGGGCCGCTGCGCCAGGAACTGGAGGATCAGGCACGGGAGTTGGGCGACCGCTTCCGCTTCATGGGCTACCGCAGCGACATGCCAGAGGTCATTTCCGCGCTTGATCTCTACGTCCTACCGTCTCTCTGGGAGGGGTTGCCGCTGGCGCTCTGCGAGGCGCTCGCCATGGGCAAGCGTGTGTTGTGCACGAATGTGGGCGGCAACCCAGAAGTGATCCTGGACGGCGAGAGCGGGTCCGTCGTACCACCGAAGGAACCCGCTGCCCTGGCTCGCCGCATCCTTCAGGCTGCCAAGGAGCGCGACAAGCTCCCGGAGTTCGCCGCACGGAACCGAGATCGCTTCGAGCGCTGCTTCAGCGTACGAGCGATGGTGGATGCTCACCAGGACCTGTTCGACGAGATGCTCAGCTAGCGATCGCCTGCCCGGCGGGTCGGCGCACGAGCGCCGGCAGATTCACTGGTTCCTGTCCAGGCTAGCGCGCAACTGTGCCTCGATCTCGAGCGCGCTCGCGCGTTCGCGTTCCGTGGGGAGACGCGACTCCGGCGCGCCTCTCAGGTCCAGGTCAAAAAACTCGCTCAGAGCCTGGGCGACTAGATCGGGATCATGAAGCCCCGCTGCGGGGGAGGCCAGCGGCGCCCAGAGGTGACGCGCACCATCATCCAGCCGCGCCTGGGCAAAGTGCGGGGCGCCCGCGGTTGGCGCGCGGTGAGTCAGCAAGTCGACCTGTGTCACCTCCCCGCCGCTCGCGATGGTGAGGTGATCCGAGAGCACCCTCAGGTAGTCGGTGTCCGTGAATCCCTCGGTCTGCCGGCCCTCTGCAACGAGGTTGGCGACCAATAGCTTTTCCGCAGGGCTTTCACAGATGCTCTGAGCGACCTCGCCTGTCGTGATCGCACCCAAGGTGCTGGTGTAGAAACTTCCCGGGCCCATGAGCAGCAGATCGGCGCGCCCGATGGCCTCGATCGCGATCGGATTGGCCCGCAGCGCGCCATGCACCGCGGCTACCATGGGGACCGCATCGCGACGCTCGACGTTGCTCTCACCCTCTACGCGACCCAGCTCCGCGTCGTACACCACGAGAACGCCGGGAGACTCGGACACCGGCACCACCCGACCGACGCAGGCGAGGCGCTCCGCGGCCCAGTCCACCGCCTGCTGCAGACTGCCGGTCTCGCGAAATATTCCGGCCAGCGCCATGTTCCCTGCGCTCCGCCCCTCGAAGCCGGGCTCCTCGAGTCGGAGCTCGAAGCGCCGAGCGAGCTCCGGGCTCTTGGCTAACGCGCTCAAGCAACGGCGAAGATCACCGGGAGGTGGCATCCCCAGCTCTTGTCGCAGCTTGCCCGAACAACCGCCGTCATCCGCGACGGAGATGACCGCCGTGATCTCACACTCCAGGCGACGCAGCGCCTGGAGCACGACAGCCTGGCCATGACCGCCGCCAAGAGTCACCACGTGTGGAGTGGCGCCGCCCATAACCCACGAAGGATATCAGGCGTTGGGGATCTGCGGCGGCGTTTCTCGTGCGCCTACCAAGCAGTGGCTGCTGCCAAGTAGCAGCTAGGCCGCGCTTACTCGCCTGCGCTTCCTCCTCCGGGACGCGACGAAACCCAGGCTACCCAGCAGCACCGCGAGCCGCGAAAGCGGCGAGAGCGTCCCGACCGGAACCCCGACGGCGCGACATCCGCAGCGACCTGCACTGCGCTCTGTCCGCGCCGAGCTCAGCGCGCCTGGCGGCGTGGCCCCGGGAGCGGGCGCCATGGGATCCGGCGCCATCGGGTCCGCACCATCCGAGGGCGCCAAGCGCTCCGGAAGTGGGCGCATCGCCCGCAGCGGGTAGCCTCCCTCGTAGGCACCGATATCGACCCTGCCGTCGGTCTCCCTCAAGAAGGACACCCCTCCACGCCGCGGTGGGGGTGAGGAGGAGAGCGCAGTGAGCGGATTCGGAACCTCGAACCCCTTGGGGCCGGCGATCGCCATGGCGCCAGCGTCCACGAGCGGACTGCCGGCGCGCGGCCGCAAATCGAATCCGCCAGCGGACCGGCTCAGGCCCGAGACGTCCATGAATTTCGGGTCATCCCCGAGCTCGGTGCCGAACCATTCCTCGGGGAACTCCGATCCGGTGGTGAGCCAGTTGTTGAGTCCAATCAGGATGGGTCGCCCTTCGGTCCAGCTCACGCGCTCCGTTCGCAGCGCCTGTACCGGCTTCCCGCCGGCGCGATAGAAGACGTTGTTGTGCACCTCGAGGCTCTGCACCCGATCGAACAGGCGCAACACGGGCCGCGCCTGCTCTTGCAGGAGGAAGGTGTTGTTGACGAAGCGATAGCGCCCACCACTGTCCCCGGTGCCATCTCCCCCGATGCGCACGCTGTAGGAGTCGTTGGTCTTGCGAAGCACATTACCCACGACGTCGCTGTCTTCGCGCGCGAGCTCTGCCGCTTGCCCGTCGGCCCCGATCAGCTCGAGTTCATGATAGAGCCCGCCTTCGATCCAGTTGAAGTAGATCTCGTTGCGCTCGGCGCGGCTCTTGACCGAGTGGCCACCACGTGAATCGTGGATGTAGCAGTGCTGCATGCGGAAGACAGAGCCCGGATAGCGAGTCTCGTCCGTGGCCATGTACACCGTGTGGTGCTGGTCACCGTTTCCGCAGTGATAGAACTCGGTGTACTCGAGGAGCAAGGTACCGGATCCTTCATCGGCTCCCAGGAGGCCGTGGCCCGGGCAGTCATGCACCACCGAGCTACGCAAGGTGATGTCGTGAGCGTGATGGAAGAAGCAGCGATACCCGCCGCCGGTCAGCTCCAGGTTCTCGAAAACGTAGTGATTCGCAGCCGCCTCGATGGTGTTCCGGCCTCCGCGGATGATCGGCAACTTGCCCTCTACCGGGACACCTCGGATGATGATCTTTCGATCGGCCTGCCCCGGCCGACTGAATACGATTCCTCCGGGATACGTTGTGCCGCCCTGGATCAGCACAAGGTCGCCAGGGGACAGGCGCTCCGCGACCTCTGCCACGCTCGCATGAGGCTTGCCAGGGCCTACCTCGTAAACGGTGGCGTGAGCTGGCGCTGTCGACAGGGCAAACGCCGCACCTAACCCCCAAACCAAGAAGTGGCGACCGAGGCAACCTTGCATCTTAGCTCACCCCTAGCATGCGGGGGCGCTCAGTCGACCGGGACGCGGTTGGCGTCTGGCGCTCCGAGATCGACTCCACCGCCCCCACGCTGCTGGGATTCAGCCGCAGACGGCGCGAACGGGTCACGGTCTTGCCCGTCGACACGCTGGGGTTGAGCCGGGATGGGCTCGATGCGTCGGGGCGGGAAGCGCCCGCTCACCGAGAACATCACCAGGTTGCGGTGCAGGTTGGGCAGGGCCGTCGCGTCGGCTGGCGCGTTGAACTGCTGGAAGTGCTGATAGCGCAGGGTGAACTGCGGCAGGTCGTAGTCTGGGTACCAACCCAGCGCGACCTCGCTCGTCCAGCTGTTCGACGTCTCCTTCGATAGATCCTGGTTGTCCTCGATCAGCCGGTTCCACGCGAAGCCGTGGCCCGTCGTGAGCAGGATGTTCGCATCCGGGACGATCGGCACGCTCCCGTAGAGCGTAACTGTATCCGCAAGGAAAGCTTGCTGGGTCAGCAGGTTCACGGTGATCTGATGGTCGTAGTTCAGCGAGGCCTGAGCCGTATTGTAGTTCCAGAACAGGCTCGCACCCCAGCGCGGCACCAGCGCAGTGTGACCGTCGAGGTCGTTGGCCACGCCACCCCCACCTCGCAGCTCGGAGGACCAGTCCTGAGCGAGGTCCCGTCGGTAGCGCACGAGACCCTGCAAGATCAGCTGTTCCTCGGTCGGGCTCCCGTCGATCTCGTTCACATGGAAATAGCTCGACGTGGCATCGAAGCCCCAGGAGTCGTAGCCCACGAGGTAGTCTGCACCTAGCCCCGCGCTGAGATCGTAGCGGTTGGGCTCCGGAGCACGAGTATCCGTGGGGATAATCAGGCCGTAGCCGAGAGTTTGCCGACCGTTCCAGCGTTCAGTGAAGGCGTGGGTCCACTGCTCGGTCGCGTTGATGTTCACGTGGGTCGCGCGGCCATCCGCCTGGGCCGCGCCCGCGGCCACCGGGGTCTGCAGGTTCGACAGCGCGTTGGTCGTGCGCGATACTCCCAGCCCGAGGAGCAGCTCATCGCGTCCGCTGAGCGCCCAGATGCCGCTCCCCTGAACCACGTCTCCGTCGCTGTTCGCGTCGGAGTGCCCGAAGTAGAACGTGAACGGGTGCCCGTAGGAGATGAGGTAGCGGTGGCGCGGTGAGTCGCTGTAGAGCTGCAGGCCGGGCGTCAGCGTGCTGAACCAAACGGATACGGGCGGCGCCGTGCCATCCGGTGGGTCGTCCGCCGTGCCCAGCATATTGTCCGTGAAGCCAATGCTCGCGTCCCCGGAGAGGTGCAAGCTGGTCTGAGCGACGGCAGGCAGCGCGCAGGTCATCAGACCCAAGGCACCCAGCCCCCCGGACAGCGCGCGCACCAAGCGGCGCGAGTCACGGGCGGTGGACGCAAGACGCATGGCGACCGCGTTTACCACGGCTACGTCAGGCGCCCAGTATTTTGCCGCCCCTGGCAGACGGAAAAGCCTGTACGGGCGTCTGGGCGCGGGCAATTCTAGCTGGCTGTGGAAGCCGGCAAGAGCAAGCTCGACAGCCTCGGTATCCCGCCGATCTCTCCGGGGGAAACCCCCGAGGCCTACGCGGAGTTCTTCCGCGCCGCGAGGAAGCTGCGCACCCTTGGACTGAAGACCATCGCCCTGATCCCCGCGGACGACCGAGTAGCCATCCCCCCGGTGGCGATTCAACTGAGCCTCGCCCTGAGCCACGCGGCCGACCAAACGGTCAACGTACTCGATGCGAATACGCGCCACCCAGCCCTGACTCAGCTCGCCAGCAAGCTCGAGGAGCGAACTCAGCGCCGAGGCTTCATCACCACCTGGATCGCGGATCGGGTCACCGTGACCACGCCGCCTGGCCCCCTCGCCGGCTTGAACCTGGTGGAGCTAGAAGAGACGTTGCAGCGGGACCGCGAACGCTATGGCTTCGTGCTGATCGACTTCACGGGCTTCGACAAGCTGGGGGAACACGTGCGCGCCTATCAGATCGTAGATGGTGTGTTGATCATCGCCCGCACCGGTAAGACCAAGGAGCGGGATTTGCTCGAGAAGCACGTGGACGTACCAGCTGAAAAGAACCTCGGCGTCTTGCTCATCGGGTGAAGTTTGGTACTCGGAGGAGCATGCTGGCCCGTCTCCGCGACAAACACCTCGACCGCTGGCTCCCCGGCTATCTCAAGCACCTGGCCAGGTCCTCGCTGCGGCGGGAACCCGTGCGGGGCACTCGCCACCTGCTGTTCGCGTTCTGCGATCACTACGAACCGCTCTGGGCAGGCTCCACTGGCAAGGCGGACACCCAGACCGGTCAGCGCCGCGTCGACCAGTGGCACGAGCTGTACCCGCGACTGGCCGACCAGTACGTGGACGCTGACGGGCGCCATCCCCAGCACTCGTTTTTTTTCCCCGGGGAAGAATACCATCCCGGTTTCTTCGACAAGCTCGACGATCTGGTGCGGCGGG
>JAUILJ010000336.1 GCA_030433055.1 Polyangia bacterium | reverse complement strand
TACACATCCGTGAGCCTGAACGTGTAGGGCCCTGGGCCCATGCCAGAAGGCTGGACGAAGTAGTTGTAGTTCTCCCGCGGCACCTCGACGAAGGCGCCACCGCCCGTGTCGTACTCGAACTTGGCGATCGCGTGGCGATGGTTGCGCACCTGCACGCCGGTCCACCACTGGCTCGAGCCCTCCTTGAAGCGGTAGCTCACGTTGCCGCTGACGGCGCACGGGACGTACTTCCACTTGATGGCGACACGCCCTGCCGACAGCTGAGCGATCTTCTCGAACGCTTGCGGGCTGAGATCGATGTCTCCGGGTGCGCACTCGGGGCAGCGATCCACGATCCGTACGGTAACGCTGCCAGCAGGCCCGTCGATGGCAGCGCAGCTGCCGCACGCGGCTGACCCTTGATAGTCTGTCTGGTTCATCGCGCCGACCATCAGGTCGTTGGGTGACGCATCGAAGCTGCAGTTCCCGGAGCCGTCCGCGTCGTAATAGGTGCCCTCCCCGGTGTGGTCCGGCTCACCATCGCAGGGAACCTGGGGGCCAGTCCCGCCGCTGCCGCCGTTCGCGCCGCTGCCCCCGTTCGCATCGCTGCCGCCGTTCGCACCGCTGCCGCCGTTCGCGCCGCTGCCGCCGTTCGCGCCGTTGCCGCCGTTCGCACCGCTGCCCCCGTTCGCGCCGTTGCCGCCAGCACCTCCCGGGCCCCCTCCCGAGTTCCCGTCGCTGCTACAGCTCAGGCACAGCGCGCCTAACCCCCAAACCACGTGGGAAAGCTTCATGGTCAGCATTCTGCCATGCATCGCCTGGTCGCGACCGGACTTCAGCGACAGACGTAGTTTCCGAGGGTTGCGCACTCGGAGTCGCCATTGCACCCGATGTAGCGACACGCACCCTGGTCGCACTCGTAGTTGCTCGCGGTGTAGCCGGGCTGACCGTTCGAGCAGTCTTGAGGAGAGTTGCACTCGGGGAAGCAGAACGCCCCGCCGCCCAGATCGGCGCACGTGTATGGCTTGTTCACCAGGTCCCCCAGCGCATCACACTCCGCCTCGTTGTTGCAGCCCTGGTTGAGGCAGCCGCCGTTGTCACACGTGTAGTTGTCCGCATCGTCGTAGGGAACGCCGCTCCCGCAGTCGTTGGCAGAGCCGCAGGCCTTCACACAGGTCGGCACGCCGTACTGATCTCGGCATACGTAGTTCCCCAGGGCAGTGCACTCGGAGTCAGCCTTGCAGCCTTGCCATTTGCAGACTCCAGCTGCGCATTCGTAGTGGCTCGCGTCGTAGGGAGCGGGGCCCTGAGCGCAGTCTGCAGGGGAGTTACAGGCAGCCTGGCAGATGGGGATGCTCTGAACACCACCCCCAGCGCCACCCGTCCCGTTCCCCGAGGAACCACCGTCACCGCCAGCCGAGCTCCCCCCGGCCGCGCTGCCACCGTCGGCGCTGGAGCCCCCCATCCCACCCTGTGCAGCGCCGCCTTGAGCAGCGCCGCCTTGAGCAGCGCCACCCTGAGCAGCGCCACCTTGTGCAGCGCCGCCCTGGCCGGCTCCGCCGTTGCCGCCAGACGACGCATCGTCAGAGCACCCCCCAAGCAGAGCCAACACCAGCCAGCACCCGATCCAGCGACTCATGGGGTGATGGTGGAATGGTTGCCTCAGGATGTCTCTAGCGCTCTTGGAACTCGACGATTTTGTCGAGTATTTCCGCGAAACGATCGGAGCCGAAGTGGGCGCCGGAGGTCATCCAATCCGTGTGCAAACTCCCGGGCTGGTCGTCGTGGAAGTGCCCCAGCATGTCCAGATGGTCACCTTCCCCCACCCACAACAGCTCGCCCCACAGCATCGAGAGCGTCGGCACTACACCGTCGTTGCTCCGATCATCGACCTCGCTGCGTACTCCGCTGGCGATGCGTTGCTTCTCGTCTGCGCTCGGCACTGCGTAGGGGTAGCGCTTGTGAGCTTGAGAAGCGAAGGTGTAGAGCGTGCTGTACACACCCGCGGTGAGCGCCGCGTAAGGGGAGCGAACTCGCTTCGCGATCTTGAGTGAAGCGGGAGGAGGCGCGGCGGCGGCGATGCAACCGTAGCGCACCTGATCGTTGTCCTCGGTTGCGGCGTTGAACAGATCGAGCGCCTCCGGCATCAGCTGGATCACTCCACCCTGGTCCTGGCGCACCTTCGACAAGAACTCCCGAATTTCCCCGCGCCCGCCTCTGTCCACGTAGCGCAGCACCATCTCCGTCGCCCGCCCGATCAGCCGGGAGTCGCCGCCGAGCAATGAGTCGACGCCGCCCAGCGCGGCCAACAGCTTGGAGAAGATCGCAAGGCTCGGTTCCCCGACGGAAAGAGATACGACCGTGAACAGGCTCAAGGCGTACAGCACACGGGTGCCTGACACGGTCGCGAAGTAGCCGGCCAGGGGGGTGCCGTAGTGGGGTGTGTTCAGCGAGACCAGAGACTTCACGCGGTGGGTCCACTCGAGCTGGTCGTCGCGCACCGGCAAGTTCGTGGTCGGCGACAGCACAAGTCGCGCATCCAGGCCACCGGTGGAGTGACCGATCAGGTGAATCGGCAGGCCGTCCGTGGCATGCGCGCTGACTTGCTCCGCAAGCATTGCCGCACGGTACCGAATTGAGGATGTCGGCGGCGTCGGCACCACCTCGATCACCACCTCCTTGCCACAGGCGCGGTAGCGCTCGGTGAGCTCCCGCCGCATGTGGACGAAGTAGTCGAAGCCAGCCAGCGTCCCGAAGCCAAACATTCCCGGGATCAAGTAGATGCGAAGAGCAGGCTCAGCCATGGGTAGCCATGCACGTTATCACGTCGACTCAAGCATCTGGCAAAACGACGAGCAGGGCCCCCACGTGGAGTGGCTTCGGCCGCTCATCAGCGGCGCTTGCCTGCTTCTTCTTGGGTTTGGGTGAGGTGCGCCGCAGCTCCACGCGGTAACTGCCAGCCTCCAGGTTGACGACCAGCTTGCGCGGATCGTGGCCGACACAGGCATCGGGCTTGGACTCATCGACCACGGAGATGTCACTCTCGAGGCCCCGATCGAAGCCCAGCAGGCGGTAGCGCCCGCCGCGCTCGATCTTCACTCGATAGCTCACTCCTCGAGCTGGCCCTGAGTCACAAGGCGACTTCGCGAGCGCCGCGCCGAGGGACTGAAAGTCCACGACCGGGACGCCCGGCGCCAGCCACGGTCGCTCGCTGGTGCCGTCACCCAGCCAGCGTTCGCCGGGCTCCTCCGCACGCTCTCCAGATTGCGCCCGGCGCAACCGCGCGAGCTCCTGCAGCGTGAGCCAGTTGCGCAGGTTGTAGCCAAACTGTAGACCCTGCTGGGAGAAGTCACACGCATCGCGCCCCCGAGGCCCCTGATAGGTCGAAGGGTGAATTCCGTCCCCCGAGAGCCCGTGCTTGGGCAGCGACTCGAGCGCCGCGTGAAGATCGATGAGCGGCGCCTGGAGCGCCTGCGCTACCCCGCGGATCACTGCGTTGTAGCGCGGCACTTCGCGCCCAGCCTTCGCGCGATCCGCACGACGCATGATGGTGTAGAGCACCGGCAGCGTGCCGGCGCGCTCCAACTGTTCGGTCAGATCGAAGAGCTTGTCCGCGAAGTGATGCAGCGCTCCGATCTCGATGTCGTTGGTGCCGAACTGAACCAAGGCGAGCTGCGCGTTCCACGACGTCTGTTCACGCCAGAGCCGGTTCTTGACCCCATCGATCGCGTTCCAGGCACTCCAACCCACCACCGCCGCCTGGCTCTCGTGGCCAAAGGAGCCCCCATAGCGCTGGGTCGCGCCAAAGTACTCCGCGACCGCGAACAGCTTCGGGTGCTGAGTCTCGAGCGCCTCGAGGCTTGGCTTGCGAGGGACGCAGTACAGTGTGTCCCCGCTGGCCGTCACCGAGTCGCCGACCTTGATGAAGCGATCCGGTCGCAGCTCTGGGTGATCCGCCCAGCGCTTTTTCCACTTGCTAATTTGGCCCGCCACGATCGGGGAATGGACGGCTCCGAAGGGGTAACGAATCGGCCCGCGCGGAGCCGGCGGAGCTGACAAGGGACCATCGATCGACGCGCTGGGAGGCACGACTGGGGCGTGGGAGCTGGCGCTCTCGGGCACCCGAGGCGGGGGATCTTGATGGTCGCTGGGGTTACAGCCCACGAGCGTCATCAAGAGCACACTGGTGGTCGGCAAGCGCCTCATGTCCGCGAGTGTGTGCCAAAGATCGCCGCGGGAACGCAAGCAAGTGCTCAAGGGCCGTGCGACTCCGCCGTTCCCCAACTCGGTACGTCGAGTCACTCGACGCATGTCATTTCGGGCTGAAAGCGCCCGCTCTCCATGAGCGCCGTCTCCGGCGCTGTTGCTGCCTCGAGCCTCGAGGTCGATCGGAGGATCGCGATGAAACAGAGTCTAGTTTTGGCGCTCGTTGGTTGTCTGAGCTCGGGTTGTGCCTTCGTTCCGTGGTCGGAGACAGGCTCTCAGGAGAGCGACCGCGACAATCCCGCAGGTGCGGTGGACACCCCGGATGATCCGACCGATCCCGAAACCCAGGACCCGGACTCCACGCTGGTCCCCCCGAATGCTAGCCACGGCAGTCCTTTCTTCGCGGATACTGGTGATGAGGAAACCACCCCCACACCCGAGGCCGAGCCCGGGGCTGATCTGCCGCTCGACGGCGAGTTCGTCTCCCTCGCCGTCGGCCAGCTGGATTCGGTCGCCGTCGACAGCGTCTACGATCAGGAGGAAGGCGAGGACGTCTGCGGCGACAACGGGTACCTACGCATCGGGCGCTCGGATGGCATGGGCAACTCGCTGGTGATCGAGGCGTGGGCGCGGGAAGACCGAGTCGACTTCGCCGTACACCTCGAGCAGCTCAAGCGTGTCGACGGGCACTGGGAACGACTCGTGGCTTACGTCGGCCCTCAGTTCCTCGACACCGAGTACAGCGTGGACCTACGCGTCCAAGAGGAGAACAGAGGAGACGCCGTGATCAACATCACCCGAGCGATCGGCATCGGCCCCACGAGCAACGGCTGGGTAGAGGGCGATCTCTTCGTACGCCTGCGGGGCGGCTGCGTCGGCGACACTGACTGATCTGGGTGGAAGCCAGGGTTCCACCCAGTGTAGGGTTGCCCGATGAGGGGCGTGGAAATCCGCGACATTCAGGCGTCTGAGGTCGCGACTGCCGCGCGCGTGCTCGCGCGTGCGTTCACGACCAACCCGGGCATGCAGGCGATCTTCGATGACGTCAGCGACGAGCAACGGATCGACGTACTCGAGCGGCTGTACATCCGCTTCGTCGAGGCGTGCCGCGTGGGCGCCATCGCACGCTGCGCCGTCCGCGACGGCCGCCTGCTGGGCGCTCAACTAGCCTACGAGCCCAAGCAGTTCCCGCCCGAGGGTGACCCGGGCTGGATGATGCTCCGAGGCGTCCTGGAGACCGGGCTGCACTACGTGCACCGCATCATCATCGCTGACGTGTTTCTCCGCTCCCGGCACATCACCGAGCCCCACTGCTACCTCTTCATGCTGGGCGTGGATCCGAGCGCACAGGGTGCTGGACTGGGGGGAGCGTTGCTGCGCGACTTCAACCAGCGAGCGATCGCTCTGGGCGTCGATGCGTACCTGGAGACGGACCGGCCAGCAGCCATGACCATCTACCAGCGGGACCACTACCGCATCCTGCGCGAGGAGGTGTTCAACCTCCAAGGCAACACCCGGACCTGGTTCATGCTCAAGCCGCTCGATGTACTGGAGGCGGATGAGCGGCGACGGGCAGCTCACTAGCGCCAGGCCTGCGGTCGAGACGCTACGGGCACGATTCCTTGCTAGCGCTCAGGCCCAGGTTGCTCAGATTTCACTTCGGCGCCGGGTCGGAGCAGCAACGGAAGCCTTGATCGTAGCGAACGTAGTGCGGCCCGTGTCCGCGCGTCTGCGGACGACAGCGCTGACGGGCGGGGCCCCAGTGACCGCCCTTCAGAATCATCCGATACCCGTAGCGCCGCACGCTACGGGTCCACTCGTCCACATTGCCCGTCATGTCGTACACCCCGAAGGGGCTGACACAGCGCGGCGACTCTCCAGAGCGCTTGCCCTGCCAAGCGAAGTCGAGTCCTCGCGCCGTATGCGCGGTGGTGCGAGGCCGGAACGTGTCCTTGTCAGGACCAGGGGCGAGGACGTCGATGTTGCATGCCTGCTTGTCTCGAGAATAACCGTACGGATACGGGATACCCTCCTCTCCCTCACAGGCGAGGGTCCACTCGTTCTCATCGCACAGGCGCTTGTGCACACCCTTGCAGTAGCTCTCCGCCTCCGCGAAGGTCGTGACGACGAGCGGGAACTCACCGAAGCTGTTGGGGAACTCGAAGCGATCGATGCACACGTCGACCGCGCGGGTCTCCAGCTTCGCCTTGCTCTCTAGCCAACTGTCCCGGTCAAACTCATCGCACAGCCCATTCACACCGTGGTCCCGGGTGCGCCACGTCTTGCAGGCCTTGTTCTGGGCCAGCTGAACCTCATCGGTATCGTCTCGGCCCTTGGCATCGAGCAAGAACTCGCCGCGAACCCGCAGCATACCCGGAGGGCAGCCCTCGGTTCTTGCCTTGGTAGGCGGCAAGGGCGGCAGGGGAGGCTCTTTCCCCGAGGAAGCTTGCCAGTTCAGGCGTTCGACTTGAAACCAGGTGAACCGCTTGCGCTCGTAGCGCTGGGTGATCTGAAAGCCCAAGGCCTCCAGGATCGGCTTGCCGGCGCTCGGCGGCGCAGTGGCACTCGCGGCAGCGCTGGGCGCGGAGCTCGCGGCAGCGGCAGGCGCCGAGCTCGTCGGGAGCGAGGCCGAGGCGGACACCGACGGTGCGCCCGAACTCACGGGACCGCCCGGTCCGTGCGCGGTCCCACTCCCCTGACTCCCGGCCGTCGGTCGCTCGGGTTTTGAGCAACCACAAGCGACCAAAAATAGACACATCACTCCGAAGCGCATTCGATTGGACTCGGGAAGCTTGCGGGACCTCGCGCAAGCCCCCAAGAGCAACGCTCTGCTCGACGGGTCCCATTCCTGGGGGACACAGAGGAGTGTGGAAACCCGCGCGGTATCTCCACATGGAACCACCAGGAAAAGTCTGGGTAGCGTTGGGTCCGTCTATCATGGCCCTGTCGCATCGTGTAGCGTGTCGCAGGGCGCCGAGCAGGGCGCTCGAATCCCGGGGCTTGGTGGGATGGCTCGCGCTCGATGCGAGCCGAGATGCGACTTGCGTCTCACTCCGCGCACCGGCCTCGCGACGTCAAGGAGACTCCTTTCGATGGCAAATCATGGGTTCGTTCAGGTGCCGTGTCGTCAGTGCGGCACGACCGTTTGGATCAGTCCACAAGCAGGCATGGGGATTTGCCCCTCCTGCCACACGCAGAACAACCTGCCCCAAGGGGCAGCGCCTCAAGGCGGAGCGCCCGGCGGGATGCCCGGGATGCCGAACACCGCTGCGCCCATGGCGATGCCCACGGCCGGGGGCGGAGGGGGCTTTCCCATGTTCCGCGCGATCGGTGGCGTCCTGGTCGCGGTGCTGATCGGTGGTGGCTTCTTCGCGTTCCGGATGGTGAAGAATCGCTTCATCGCGCCCAAGGGCAAGATGACCTACTCCGCGGCGGGGCTGAAGTCATCGGACAACCCCGATGGCGATGTGATGATCACGGGTGTCGCGGCGAACGCCAAGAAGTGGCGGAAGGACGCCTTCTGGTGGTCAGCGAACTACCAGGCAGTGCGCCCGGACGGCACCGTGGACGTCTCGAAAGGCGCCCAGGTGATGTATGTCTCGCCGAGCAAGGTGTCGTCTCCTTCGAAGACGGTACGCAAGGACAGCATCCGCAAGTACGTGTTCTCCTCGTCATTCGTGGACTTCTCTCGCAAGTGGAACGCCACCAACCAGTGGAAGGGCGTGGAGGCGCCAGCAATGCCGACTTGCACGATCAAGCAGCTGGCGAAGAACCTGGAGAAGGAAGGCCTCACCGCGGGCAAGA
>JAUILJ010000335.1 GCA_030433055.1 Polyangia bacterium | reverse complement strand
CGAGGAGGCACTCCGCGGTGCCGCCGCAGTCGACGTCCGAGACGCATGACACGCACTCGCCCAGCGCCTTGTTGCAGAGCATGCCCAGGGGCGTGCAGTCCTTGTCCGAATCGCAACTGACCGGACCGGTGCCACCGCTCCCGCCCTGACCGCCCGACCCTGACCCACCGGACGATGTGCCCCCCGCCTCGACTCCTGCGTCTCCTCCCAGCCCAGAACCATCGCTCGAGCCGCAGCCAACAACGATCAGCCCCAGCGCCACCAAGCTCCAATGCCCTGAGGCGCTCCGCCACCCCTTGGTCCTCGCCATACGCTCCACTCCTACGCTGCGGCTCCACACCGCCTTCCGCAGTCGCGCGAAACGGTACGCCGGAACAGGCCAGAAACCTAGGCGGACGCCTACAGTGTTTCTCGAGCGTCGAGGCGCCAGCTCACACGATGGGGATAGAAGCGGAACTTCTTCTTGAAGCGCCGCATCGCCGGCGCGGCCCCGAAGTAGGTGCCGTACATGAAGTAACGTACCGCCGGGTATCGCTTGTAAATCTCCTCGGCGATCCCGATGAGCATCATCGGGACGATGCCGTCAGACTGAAACTCCGCGTGCCCGAGGATGTGCTGCAACGAGCAAAGCTCACCGCTGACGAAGCAGGACGAGTACGCAACCAGTTTATCCTTAAGGAAAACGCCGAAGTACGGGTAGTCGTGATACGCGTTGCGCGACTTCGGATTCTGGTGCGGTTTGACGTCTCCGTTGAGGTAGCTGTCGGGCATGGCGCCTTGACGCTCTGGCGTTGACTGGCGGATTTCCGCGACGGCTTCCAGGTTCGCATTGAAGTCGAGAGGGGCGAAGCGGTACCCAGCCTTCACGGCCTTCTTGTAGTTCCTGCGCGCGGACGCCTCGATGTATTTGAAGTAGTCCTCGTGAGTGCGCGGCAGCACGCACACCGCACAGCCCCAGGCCTTGCTCTGGATCAGGGGGAACTTCGGGTGGCGTCGGGTCGCGTCCTCGAACCACTGCTTCGTGCACTGGGCGTAGAACGGATCGTTGTCCACCGTGCGCTTCAACATCAGGTTGACGGTCAGCACCGGCATGCGTGCGATTTCACTCGCGTCCGCGCGCAGCGCCTCGCTGCGTGTGCGTAGCAGCGCCGCGTAGTAGGACACCTTCGGGCCGGCGCCCTCGGACTGCACCGCGTCGGGCGATCCGTCCTGTTTGCTGGTGGTTACTGCGTTCACGCCGTCCGAATGGCTCCTGGCGGTAGAGCGAGTGTTCACCCTGGTGTTACCTCGATCGCGCCCACGGTCACATCAAACTCCTCACGGCCGTTCAACCCGCGGGATCAACTTCGGGGGTGAGGGCTCTCTCCACCCCGCAGACCGAGCCTAGTCCATGTGAGTGATCTGGAACAACCCATCGAGGCCGTGCGGCAGCGGGACGGACGTACAGAAACGAGATCATAGCTCGCTGTGTGCAGATCGAAGCACGTCCATGACCCGAGATTCTCCTCGGAATTGTGCAGCGTTCAGCTGACGAAAGTCGGTTGATTGGGTGATCTCGGGCGGTGATCCGGTCGTTCTGCCCGCCGGCTGTGCTGGGCTCGGGAAGGACCCTGACGGTGATTCGCGTGGGGCTGAACGGATTCCAGACATCCGCCTACATTCGCTTTCAGCGGCCACAGCTGAGCTGAACGTCCACCACATCGACATCGGTCAGCACCATCACCGAGTCGCGGCCAGACGCGGACATCAGCTTGATCTCATGAGCTCCTGAGCTGTTCCCCGAACGGCTCAGCACCAGGGACGCCACCGCGCCCGACGGCAAGACACATGGAGAGTTATCATTCGGAAAGTCCCCGAGCTGTACCGCGTGATCAGCCAACTTCGACCAGATCCGCTCGCCCGTGTCAGGGCGGTTCATCTCGAAGATCAGCGCGCCATTGGGGGCCATCGCCGGGTGATGGAGCGCGATCGCCTGATCGGCGAACCCGGCTCCCGGAGCCGCTTCTACCTTGAACCCGCTCCCATCGATCCCCACCGAGCACACAGCGTTGCCGTTGCCCCCGTATGGTTCGTTTCCACAGTCAAAAACCACCCGAGTGCCGTCAGGAGTCGGCGCGGGCTGGGTGTTGTAGGCATAGGCAGAGCTGCTGGTCAGAAGCTTCTGCGCGCTCCAGCTGTCGCCGGACTTCTGCGTGACGTACAGGTCGCGGCTGTGACTCCCGCCATCTGCGGAGTACACGACCCACGCGCCCTTGGGCCCAACGGCGAGCGCACGATCTGGGTGGACGTCGTCCCCGCCAGCACGGACGCGCTCGCCAGCTTTCAAATCGCGACCAACGAGCGCCAGGCAGTCCCAGTCTCCACAACCAAAGCGGGTGGTGGTGAGGGCGATGGAGGTCCCATCGAGGGACACGGCAAGGCTCTTGTCCTCACCTGGCGAGACCACGTTGAGCGCCTCGCTGACATTCGTCAGTTTACCTGACGCCTTGGCCTCGACGAGCGCGGCGAAGCCGTCCGGGTGCATGAACGCGATGACTCCACTCTGGACCAGGCCTCCGCTACCCGCGCCGCCGCCTGCGCTCGCGGCGTCCTGTGGCGCGCTCGCGCCGCCGCTCCCACCACTGCCTGGCGCGTCGTCAGATGCATCCCGGACCGGTTGGTTGCTCGAGCCGCTGTTGTGACAAGCAACGAGCGCTGCGACGGTCGCGAGCAGGCACAGGCGGCACCTACCGTACCTCCCCCCCCAATCCTCCCTAGCCATACGCCCGCTCTAGCACGGAATGCGGCGGGGGCCAGAGCACCGAGTCGGTCTAAAGCGTGCCGCCCGAAGAGCGCAGCCCGATGGGTGCTCCAGCCATCGATGACGCGAGGCTCAGGCCGTTTATTTCCGCACGAAAACGCGAGCTCCGGCCTCGCCGGAGCCCCACAGCAATGGACTAACCGCGCTGCGCCCCATGACGACGGCGACGCCGGGCAGCTGTCAACGCGACTCCCGACGCGAGGAGCAACCACGGAATCGGAGAGCGATTCGAGTCGCTGCCGGGCCGTGCGACGCGACACGTCGAGCCCTCGTCCACGCCCTTGATCAGGTCTGAACTGCCCGCGGTACCACCGCTGACTCCCGCATCGGGCAGCCCCAAGCCTCCGACGCCACCGGTAGCGCCACCCGTTCCTCCAGCGCCGCCCGTCGCGGCGCCCGCGCTACCTGCTAGGCCACCGACACCACCGACGCCGGCCGTGCCGCCCGCTCCGCCAACGCCGATGGACTCACACGCTCCGCTCACGCAGTCGAAGCCAGTCGTGCACTCGGATGGATCGGTGCAGTTGGTCGCACAGGTGGTCCCGCTGCACAGGTAGGGCGCACAGCTGCTTTGCAGGCCGTTCAGACAGCTACCGTTGCCATTACAGCTCGCCGCAGGGATCTCCACGCCGTTGCTGCAGGACCCGGGGCCGCATGTTGTGCTTCCGCCGGGATACGTACACGCGCCGCTCGTGCCGTCGCAAGCGCCAGCGCAAACGCCGGTTCCGCCACAGCTCGCGCGACCATTGCGTGGGGTCCCCGAGACGGCGGAGCAAGTACCCACGGAGCCCGACTCATTGCAGGCCTCGCACTGCCCGTTACAGGCCGTATCGCAGCACACGCCGTCGACGCAGAAGCCTGAAGCGCACTGCGCTGTGCCACTGCACGCGGCTCCCGGCGGTTGCGGATCCACACAGATACCGCCCGCGCAGTACTGACCGCCACTGCAGTCGGTGTCCAGCGTGCAGTCGCCATCGCAACGGGGATCCGTCGCGTGACAGATGAATGGGGAACAGGTCTGCTGCTGAAGGGGCGAGCAGCTCCCGCCACCCGTGCATGTGCCTTCCAGCGTGGCGACACCGGCGCTGCAGGCAGCGTTCCGACACACCGTACCGCTGCCCGGGTAGGCGCAGGCGGTGGTCGTTGCGCCATCGCAGGTGCCCGCGCAGCTCGTGCCATCGGTCGCGCAGGCCGGGCGCGCCCCCCGTGGTGCCCCCGTAACCGCGCTGCACACGCCCTCGGTGCCGGTCACGTTGCAGGCCTCGCACTGGCCGTCACACGCGCTGTTGCAGCAGTAGCCATCCACGCAGCGACCGCTGATGCACATGCTGTCCCGAGCGCACTGCTCTCCGTTGCCCTTGTTCGGGGTGCACACACCGGCAGCGCAGTACTCAGCGCCCGCGCTGCAGTCGCCGTCGACGGTACAGTTGCCTTCGCAGATCGTCCCGGCGCAGTTACCCGTGGGACACGCGAGGGTTTGGATGGCGGGGCAGCTACCGGCGCCATCGCACCCTGCCGAGAGCGTGGCCTGGCCACTCGCGCAATCCGCGGCGCGACACTCGACGGCTCCACCCGGGTAGGCACACGCGGCGCGCTGGACTCCGTTGCAGGTACCCCCGCACGCAGTGCCGTCATCGGCGCAGGAGGGACGGCTGCCCACCGGTGCACCGGTCACCTCCGTACACACGCCCTCGGACCCGGAAACGCTGCACGCTTCGCATTGGCCGTTGCAGGGCGCGTTGCAGCAGAAGCCGTCGACGCAGAAGCCACTTCCACATTCGGTGTTGGCGGTGCAGGTCTCACCGTCCGTCTTCGCGGGCACACAGGCGCCCGCATCGCAGCGGAAGCCGGTCTGGCACTGGGTATCCGTGGTGCAGGTGGTCAGACAGACCGTTGCGCTGCAACGGTAGGGATCGCAGGTCGCCTGCTGTTGACCCGGGCAACTCCCGACGCCATCACAGAACGCCTCGAGCACCGACTGACCGTTATTGCACTGAGGTGCACGGCACTGGGTCGTTCCGCCGGCAAACGCACACGCAGTGCGGTTCGCACCATCGCATTGACCGTTGCACACCGAGCCATCGCCGACGCACGCGGTCCGCGCACCGTGGGGCGCTCCGCTGACGGGGGTACAGGTACCCACGCTGCCACCGACGTCACACGCCTCGCACTGCCCGTTGCATGCGGCATCGCAGCAGACGCCGTCCACGCACAGGTTGCTGCTGCATTGCCGCCCCTCGGTGCAGGCGTTGCCGTTCGTGAACTTCGGGACGCACTGGTTGGACGGGTTACACCAGTTGGTCGAGGTGCACTGAGCGTCGCTGGTACAGTTGCTCTGACAGGCCGTGGCTCCGCACACGTAGGGGGTGCAGGCATTGGTCTGAATCGTCGGGCAGTTTGCCCCTGTGCCGCTACACGTCGCCGCGAGGGTTTCCGTCCCGGCGCTGCAGCTCGCCGCGCGACACTGCGTGCTCGAGTCGAACACATCGGTCGGGCAGTTCATCGACGCCCCGTCGCAGGTCTCGGCGATGTCGCAAACGCCCGCGCTGCCGCGACAGGTCACGCTCCCTGACGGAACAGGACTGCAGGTCCCCTGAGAGCCGGCGACATTGCAGGCGCGGCAGTCGTTGGGGTTCGAGTTGCCGCAGTCGACGTTGCAGCACAGGCCGTCTTCACACTGACCGCTGGAGCATTGGGAGTCCTGGGTGCAGGTGCTGCCATTGGTCGGCAGGCACTGCCCGCTGGCGTCGCAGGTCACCGACCCGGAGCAGCTGCCCGGGTCATCCTGGTTCGTGATCACGGTGGTGCAGGTGCCGTTGGTGTTCGCGCAGGAGCGGCACGCCGTGGTGCACGCCGTCGTGCAGCAGCGACCATCCACGCAGTTTCCGCTGGCACACTGGTGCGCACCGGAAGCGTCGATGCTGTCGCCGGAGCAGACTGCACCGGGGGTCTTGTCCGGTTGGCAAGTGCCACCCGAAGAAGAGCTGCAGTAGTGGTCGGCGTTGCACTGGCTGTCGCTGGTACAGCTGGTCGTGCAAGAGCCGCCGTTGCAGCTACCGGGGTTGCATTGGTTCTTGGGATCCGTGAAGGGATCGATGTTGGCGCAGGTGCCGTTGGAACCCGTCGTCCAGTCGGAGCGGCACGCCTGACACGTGGAGCAGCTGGCGGACGAGCAGCAACGATTGTCCACACACTGGCCGCCGGAGCAGAAGAAGCCGCTGATGCAGTGGGTGTCACTGCTGCAGCTGGTGCGGCAGTTGCCGCTACTGCACGTGAAGTTGGAGCAGCCAGTGGAGGGCGATGGCGTGCCCGAAGAGAGCGAGCAGGTGCCTGAGCCATTGCAGGCGCGGCAGGGACCGCCGCACGACTGGTTGCAGCACACGCCGTCCCAGCACTGCCCCGAGGTGCACTCCGTAGAGGTGCCGTCCGGCGAGCAGCTGGTCCCGTTCGCAACCGTGTAAATCACCTGCAGCGCGGGCTTACCGGAGGCCGCCTCGGAGGACGCGACCCGGGCGAGCTGGGAGTCACCGGAGGTGTCGATCGTGATCCGCCAGCCGTTGTTGGCCGTCCCACCCACGAATGCCGCCACGTGGGCCGTGACGTTGAACGCGACGGTGCCTCCGACCGTGAAACTATTGCTCACGTCTGCGAGGCCCGTGTTGACGCCCTTGATGGCGCCGCTACCCGCGCCACCCAAGCAGAATCCGCTACTTCCAACCGAACCGCCGCTCTCACTCCAGGTATCGGTCGCCGCGACGGGGCGCACGTGCATGGTTCCGTCCGCACACGCGTTGCAGGCCAGGGTGGTCAGTGTGAGCGTGGCGGAGGAGATCGTCGCGCCGGCGGGGATGCTGGAAAGATTGAACTTCACAACGCCCTGACGCGGGCGGTTTGCGGCGGTCGTGCCCGTC
The DNA here is from genome assembly GCA_030433055.1 of Polyangia bacterium. Classification (GTDB taxonomy): domain Bacteria; phylum Myxococcota_A; class Polyangia; order Polyangiales; family Polyangiaceae; genus JAHBVY01. The sequence continues at coordinate 1,299 of JAUILJ010000335.1, read as the reverse complement.
GTCCCCACGCGGCCGATACACATGTAGACCGCGTTGCCGTTGAGGCCGAAGACGTTGGACTGCATGTCGTCTTCGGTGGCGGTCAGGTTGGCTGTGGCCTCCCCGGTGACCTCACCAATGGGTTCCGATGGCTCGGAAATGTCCCCGGCGGAACAGCCACCCACCAAGCCTGCAAGCAACAACAAAAAAAGAAAACGCCTCATCCGCAAAGCACCCCGCGCAAATGTACTCGATCCTGGCGTTGCGGACGAAGCTTACGGGGCAAAACGCATGACCCCGCCTGAACCCGCGGTCTCGTCATCTCCAATCGTCTCGGTGTTGCCCGTGCCCAAGACGCCGTTTTCTCCGCTGCCCCAGCATTGCACGCCGTCGCCGACCAACGCGCAGCAGGACATCATGGTGCAGGCCACATCGGTCGCGGCGGGCAGATCGAGGTCCGAGGTGGCGTCCGCCGCGTCGACGGTGAGCGTGTCTCCCTTGCCGAGCTGCCCCGCTTCAGCTGCTCCCCAACAGCGGATGGCGCCATCGTCCATCAGCACGCAGGTGTGACGCTGGCCGCCCGCGGCCTTCTTGACCGGACCAACCATCAGCGCGGGTACCGCCGATGCCGGTTCGTCGTCCCCGAGATTGTCGAGCGCGCCGGAACCCAGTTGGCCATCCGCGCCAACGCCAACGCACTTCAGCTCACCCCCGGTACCGACGAAACAGGTGTGAGAAATCCCCCCGCCGACGCTCGCCAGGCCGTAGCCAGGAGAGACCTCCCCGGCGCTCGCGGGCTCGTCATCCCCGATGTTGTCCGTGTTCCCACGCCCCAGCTGCCCCGCGATGTTCGTGCCCCAGCACGCGACCTGCTGATCGGTCCAAGCACAGGTGCGAAAGAATCCCGCCCAGACGTGCTGGGGAGCGAAGCCGACGGGCACATCCCCCGCCGTAGCGGGCGCCTCGTCGTCTCCAAGCGTATCGACGTTGCCATAGCCCAGCTCCCCCGCCATCGAGAGACCCCAGCAGCGCAGGCTCCCGTTGGTCAGCAGCACGCAGACGTGGCTCGCGCCGACACTCATCTGGGCCACCTCACCCCCAACCTGGGCGAATCCGCCGGCGCTGACTGGTTCGTCATCCCCAATCGTTTCCTGAGAACCGAGCCCCAGCTGTCCGACGTTGTTGGAGCCCCAACACTGGACGCGGTGGCTCTCGAGCAGGACGCACGTGTGAGCTCGTCCCGCGCCCAGCGCGATCGCCGGTTCGGGCAGGTCCACCGCCTGAGCTGCGGAGAGCGGCTCATCGTCGCCTATGGTCTCC
>JAUILJ010000334.1 GCA_030433055.1 Polyangia bacterium | reverse complement strand
TGGTACCGAAGCCTTCGACCTCGAGCTCGGAACCGAACAGCTCGCTCTTGAACCACAACCAAACCAAGAACTCTGGGCCGATGAAGCGCGTGTTCTCCACCGTATCGAGATCGACGCTCGCGTGCTCGGGTGCAGTCATTCGCCGATCCTCTTCGCGTTCTGGGTGAAGAAGATGGTCTCTTCTACTCCCCTCAGGACGTGCAGCTGTTCGTCGGTCAGGCCACACTCCACGGCTGCCATGAACGGGCTCTCCGGCACGATGGTCAGGCCGAAGGTCTTCTCGAAGACCGCTGCCAGCTCATCGTGCAGGCGGCGGGAGTTGCTCCAGAAGAGCAGCACCCCGGTGTCCAGGTTCCAGCTCATGTCGTAGGCGCGCATGGTTGGCAGCGTGCGTTTCCGCAGGCGAATGGTGATGCGCTGCTTCAGATCTGCCTTCTGAGCGCGTCCGAGCTTGTTCAGCCCCTTCTTCGCCTTGAGCTCCTCTTCAGCCTCCTGCAGCTGCGCCTTGAGCAGCGCAGGAGGTACGCGCCAGCGGTCGATGCGCAAGCCCAGGTTCAAGTAGGAGTTGTAGAACACCTTCTCGTGATCGAAGTCGAGATCGAACACGCGATCGATGACGCACCAACCACTGCGCTCGCTCTCTTCGTCCTCCGCCGTGAGCGGCTCGAATTTGCGCAGCTTGATGTTCTTCATGAACCGGTCTCGAAAACCGTCTGGCAGCTCCCCTCTTACAAAGAATCGGGTGAAGCTGAGCGCTCCGCGTAAGGCTCCCACTAGGTCCTGTCTCCGTTGTTCGATGAGGTCGTCGCTCGCCCGAGCCGTGCGCTCGCGCTGCGTTCGGGCAATCGCCTCACACCGGCCGCGTAGCCACACGACGCCGGCGGGTCAAGGCTGGGGCATCCGCACGCTATTTGTTCGCGCTGTTCAGCAACGCGGTGAGTTGAGCGTCTCGCTCGAGGTAGCCTGGACTGAAGACCGACACCTGAGACCCGGTAGTCCCAGGGTCCGAGCCCGGTGCGTCTAACCCCCCCTGGATCGGGTTCTGGATCAGCGCGATCAAGCCCTGGAGGGGTGAGGCGGTGAGTTCGCAGTGAAAGCGCTCCTCGGTACCCACGCGCCAAGCGTGAACCAACCGATGCTCGCCGAGGTCGGCGCACACGACGCGGGACGAAACTTCCGCCCGGAAACGGTAGACACCGGCGCCGTCGCGCTCGAGGTAGCGCACCGATGCCTTGAGCCCCCCTGCCAAGCTACGTTCTCCGACGCAGAAGCCAAACTCTGGTGTGCCTCGCTCGGCGCACTTCTCGTCCTTGACGTGCTTGTCGTCGGAGTCCCGAAGCTGCTTGACCCAGTCGATGAACGGGGTCAGCGGGACCCGCTGTGCTCGGCGAACCTGATCCCTCGCCTGCTGCTCGCGAGCACGCTGCTCTTTGCGGTCGATCAGCTGTTGGATGCGCGCGAGATCGAACTCCAGCTTCTTGTCGCAGCTCTGCTTGGCGACCTGGAGCTTCTGCTTGGCGACCTCGACGTCGTCCTTGAGCGCGGCTTCTCGCGCTGCATCGCGCGCGGCAGTGCACTGGGGATTCGCGCTGCGCTTGCACCCGCTCACCGCGACGAGCCACAGCGCGCAGCAAGCCGCGCTCCAGCGGAGCTTACGCGCGGCCCGAGTGGTGCTGAAGAGGTGCAATGGACCCTAGCCATACCCCAGAGCAGCGCTCGCGAACACCGGCGCGAGGCCGAGTCACTGCGACCCAGGGTCGGCTGGCTTCGCCCAATCGCCTCGGGTATAGGCGTCGTGTGACTGAACGACGCACGCTGTATCCGGAGATCGAGGCCTACGAAACCGGTCACCTGAAGGTGAGTGACACCCACACGCTGTACTACGAGCAGTCGGGCAACCCCCAGGGCAAGCCGGTGGTCTTCCTGCACGGCGGCCCAGGAGGCGGGTGCGACGCGAAGCAGCGCAGGTTCTTCGACCCTGAGCACTACCGCATCGTGCTGTTCGATCAGCGCGGCTGCGGCAAGAGCACACCCCATGCGAGCCTCGAGCAAAACACGACGTGGGATCTGGTCGCTGACATCGAGCGCCTGCGCGAGCACCTGAGCATCGAAGAGTGGCAGGTGTTCGGAGGCTCGTGGGGCAGCACGCTGGCGCTGGCCTACGCTGAGAAGCACCCTGAGCGTTGCACGGAGATCGTGCTGCGGGGGATCTTCATGCTGCGTCCCAAGGAGCTCAGCTGGTTCTATCAAGAGGGCACGAGCCGGCTGTTTCCCGATGCCTGGGAGAAGTACCTGGCGCCGATCCCCGAGGAAGAGCGCGGCGACATGATGCGGGCCTACTACAAGCGCCTCACGAGCGAAGACCCGGAGGTGCGTCAGGAGGCGGCTCGAGCTTGGAGCGTCTGGGAGGGCTCTACGTCCTTCTTGCTGGTGGACCCGACCCACGTCGCGCACGCCGCGGGAGACGATTTCAGCCTCGCGTTCGCCCGCATCGAATGCCACTACTTCGTCAATGGTGGCTTCTTCGATGAGCCCGAACAGCTGCTCCACGGCATCGACCGCATTCGCCATATCCCCGCGGTAATCGTTCAAGGGCGCTATGACGTGGTGTGTCCCATGGAGAGCGCGTGGGAGCTGCATCGCGCCTGGCCAGAGGCGGAGCTGTGCATCGCCGCAGACTCGGGGCACTCGGCGTTCGAACCGGGGATCGTCGACCAACTCGTCAGGGCGACCGATCGTTTTCGCGACGCCTGAGCGGCTCCTGGGCGGCCGAGCGATTTTGTGTCGGGGGGACCCCGAGGTCTCCGTCTAAGTAGCGAATACCTCGGGGGAAATCCCCGATTGGATATTCCCTGCAATCGCCTTTGCAACAATCGCAGCAGTCGCCGCGGTTTTCTGGTAGCACCCGGACCGACCATGACGCTGGCCGTCGAAACCAAATCCCTCACCAAGATCTATCCCAAAGGCAAGGTTCATGCGCTCAAGGCGCTGGATCTCAAGGTGCCTCAAGGCTGCGCGTTCGGGCTCCTCGGGCCCAACGGCGCTGGCAAGAGCACCTTGGTCAAGACCCTGCTCTCCATCATCTCCCCGACGAGCGGCCACGGCTGGCTGCTGGGTCAGGACATCTCGAACAAGGAGGCTCGGCGCAACGTCGGGTACCTGCCCGAGGGCCACCGCTTCCCCAACTACCTGACGGGGCGGGGTGTGTGCCGCTATTTCGGGCGCCTCTCCGGGCTCGAAGGCGCGGAGCTCGAGAAGGAGATCGACGAGAAGCTGGAGCTCGTCGGGATGAAAGAGTGGGGGGACACGAAGATCGTCCGCTACTCCAAGGGCATGAACCAGCGCGTGGGCCTGGCCCAGGCCATGCTGGGCAAGCCGAAGCTCGTGATCTTGGACGAGCCCACGGACGGCGTCGACCCCGTCGGGCGACATCAAATCCGCGAGGTAATCCTCAACCTGCGCAAGGCTGGAACCACGGTCTTGATGAACTCCCACCTGCTGCTCGAGGTGGAGCAGATCTGCGATCAGATCGCGATCATGCACCACGGCAAGGTGCTGCAGCAGGGCAGCACCGACGACATCCGGAACGCCGTGAGCGTGGACAAGGGGAGCGTCGTCGTCGCCTTCGAGTGCGGCGAGATTTCCGATGAGCTCGACACCAAGCTGGACAAGCTTGGGGAGCGGGAAAAGGGCGTTCAGGGCTTCGACATCACGCTGCCCGACCGCGACGGGATCGACAAGGTGGTCGACCTACTACGTAAGAACAAGGTCAGCATCTACGCCATCAAGCCTCGCACCGCCAACCTCGAACAGGCCTTCATCGACGTCATCAGCGCCCAAGAAGACCAGCAAGTGGGAGGCAGCCGATGAGCGCTTTCCTGGCCATCGTCGGGGACACCTGGCGCCAGAGCAAACAGCAGATCGTCTTCTTCATCCTCGCTGGCCTGCTGCTCCTGACGGGCATCGGCTTCGTCGCTGGATTCAAGGTCAAGACGAACGACGCCAACGAGAAGGTGCTCGGCTTCCCCTTTGGCGGCGAGAAAACTCAGCTGAGCCTCGACCGGTTGTGGGACGCACAGTACCGCCAGCTCATCCACCAGGAGCTCGGCCACGAGAAGGTGCTCAAGGAGAAGACCGACGCCTACGACGCCACCAAGGCACGCTTCGAGGCGCTGGCTCGCAACCCGAGCGCCAACCAGGAAGACATCCAGAAGGCCAACGACGACCTGACCGAGCAGCGCAAGGATCTCAAGGCGCTGCAGCAGAAGCAGTCTGAAGAGGCCCAGGAAGTGGTCGACAGTCGGACCAAGAACCTGAGCGCGCTCGATAAGGGCGTGGAAATGTGGCTCCACTGGGCGGTGGAGTTCTTGTTCAAGTTCTCCATGTGGATATTCATAGCTGGCTGCGCCGGCTATTTCCCGAACATGCTGTCCGCTGGTGCCGTCGACATCCTCGTCTCCAAGCCGGTGACGCGAGCCCAGCTCTTCTTTGGCAAGTTTCTGGGCGGCCTGGTGCTCTACGCCGGCTTGATCACCGCCGTGTACATCGTCGTGTTCCTGGGCGTGGGGATACGCACGGGCGTGTGGCACTTGAGATTCTTCGCGGGCATACCCACGACGATCTTCGCCGCCGCGCTGCTCTATTCCATCGTCGGCTGGATCGGCGTGTTCACCCGCAGCACCGCGTTCGCGATCATCATTGGTTACCTGTTCTACTTCATCATCGACACCTTCGTTGGCTGGACCCAGAAGCTTGGCGATGTGTTCGCGCTGGAAGAAGGCTTTTCGACGCTGAAGAGCATCAGCGACTTCGCCAAGATCGCTTTCCCCGGTTTCGATCGACTGGAGGATGCAGCGGCCGCGACCGTAATGAACGTCCCGATTTGGGAGCTGCAGCCGTTCCTGGTGGCGACCATGTGGATGGCGGTGTGCCTTGGCACGGCGTACTGGCGCTTCCAGAAGTCCGACTTCTGAGAGCAAGCCGTGGGCTCTACAGCCACGTGAGCTCACGGCTACGTGAGCTCACGGCTACGTGACCTCAGTGCTACGTGACCTCGGGCGCCTTGGCCTCGAGTACCTCGCGGATCCGCCTCAGGAGCTCTGGGGCGCGGTAGGGCTTGGGGATGACGCGCTCGCCTGGCTCGGGAGAGAACACGCCCCTCGCACCCAGGTCGTATCCGCTGGTGAACAGCACCCGGATGCCGGGTGAGAGCTTGCGGACTGCGTCCCGCACCTCGCGGCCGCCGAGCTTCGGCATGACTACGTCGAGCAGCACGAGGTCGATCTGCGACTGATGGGCCTTGAACACCTCGAGCGCCTCTTCACCGTCGGCCGCCACGAGCACGCGATAGCCCGCCTGAGTCAGCAGGTTCAGCGCGAGCTCTCGCACCATCGGTTCGTCTTCGACGACCAGGATCGTCTCCTCCCCGCCTGGCACCTCGTCCAGCGTTTCCTTGCGGCTCTTCGTGGGAGCACCGGCGCTCAGAGGCAGCTTCACCTCGAAGCACGACCCCTGGCCCGGCTGGCTCCGAACGCTCACCAGCCCTGCGTGCTGACGCACGATCCCGTAGACGACGCTGAGCCCCAAGCCCGTGCCCTTGCCCGGCGGCTTGGTGGTGAAGAACGGCTCGAAGATGTGCTCCTGGATCTGAGGAGTCATCCCGCAGCCATCATCGATGATCCGCAAACACACGAAAGGCCCTCGAGACGCCCAGGGCTGATCCGCCGGGATTCGCTCCACGGACTCGATCACCGTCTCCAGCCGTATCGAACCACGACCGGATACGGCATCGCGAGCGTTGAGCGCCAGGTTCACCACCACCTGCTCGATGGCCCCAGGGTCAGCGCTCACGTGAGCCGCGGCAGCGCCTGGAGTGAACCCCAGCTCGACCCCCTCCCCCAGTAATCGCACCAGCATCTTCACCAGGCGCTCCAGCAGCTGATTCAGATCGAGCACGATCGGACGAATCACCTGGCGACGGCTGAATACCAGTAGCTGTTGCGTCAGCTCCGCAGCGCGCTCGGCGCCCCGCCTAATTTCCCCGAGGATTTCCTGAACACGAGCAGGGTCATCCTTGACCCCGAACGCAAGCTCGGCGTTACCCAGGATCACCTGGAGCAGGTTGTTGAAGTCATGGGCCACACCGCCGGCGAGCTGCCCCACGCTGTCCATCTTCTGGGCCTGGCGCAGCTGCTCTTCCAGCGAGCGGTGTTCGCGCTCCGCGCGACGGCGCTCGGTCACGTCCTGTACAGCGCCGAACATGCGGATCGGCGTTCCTGCGTCATCCTGGATCATCTCACCTTCGGCCCAGACCTCTCGGACCTCACCGTCGGGCCAGACCACACGGAACTCCAGTGGTCGGCTCGTGTAGGTCGCCATGTCGGCGCGTGTAGCCTGCTCCAGCTTGGCTCGGTCGTCTGGGTGCACCGTGCGGATCGCTGTCTCGGGGCGACCGTCGAACGCGTCCACTGGCACACCGAAGATCCGGTGCATCTCTTCGGTCCACACCACCGTGTCTCGCTGGAGGTCCCAGTCCCACGAGCCAACCCGTGCGATCTCCTGGGCCTTGCGCAGCAGGTCCTGACTGCGCCGAAGAGCGTCTGACGAGTCGCGCCAGGCAGTGATGTCCAGCACGCTGTGCACCGCGCCGAGCAGATGCCCGTCCACCGGGTGTTGGACCAAGAGCACCTGGTGCATTGCCCAGGTCACCAAGTCTTCTCGGCGGCGCAGCCCCATGCGAATGGGGCCCTGGTTCTCACCCGAGGCGATCGCCCTCGCGAAGGGCTCTTCTTCCGCGGGGCAAGGGCTGCCGTCGTCTCGCAGACAGGCCAGCGCGGGGTTGGGCCTCAACTCCCCGCGCTCGTCGCGCTGCAGTCCCAGGATCGCGATGGCCGCGGGGTTCGCCTGGAGCACCAAGCCGTCGATCCGACGGTGAGCCACGCCGACTCCCAAGAGGTCGACCATACGTCGCTCGGCGCGTTGCCAGACTTCTCTGACGACGGGGTCGCCGGCCGATGGTCCCAGGCTGGCCTTCGCCAGGGGCGAAACCTCGCGCTCTTCGAGATTTGGGCGCAAAACGGCCTCCGCGCTCGGGCTGGACGGCGGCTTTGGCTCAGACATGGGCTGCGCGACGCTACCCCGATCCGCAGCGGCTCAGCAATCCGCGCGGGTTCGTGTAGGGTGAACACCACCGCGAGGCATGTGCTGCCCCGCCAAGCCGAAACCACAGATCGACCAACTCGTGCACTCGAGGAACCTGGTGCCCAACCGACAGCCCCTTGACCCCCAACCAAACGCGCAGCGGCGCACCCCACGGCAAAGCCGTCGGCCTTGGCGCCGCTGGTTTGGTGACCTGACCAACGACCCGCGCCCGCGGGGAGTACATCGTGTCAGCGCGCGCGACGGCCTCGAACTGGCGCTTTGGCGCGTGGGCGACAGCCAGGGCGAGCCCGTGCTGTTGCTGCACGGGCTGGGCAGCAATCGGCTCGGCTTCGATTGGCCCGGTCGGTCGTTCGCCGCCTGGCTCGCAGAGCGAGGCTACGACGTCTTCCTGCCGGAGCTGCGGGGGCATGGCTCCAGTGAGCGTCCGCCAGGTGGATGGACACTCGACGACTACCTCACCCAGGATCTCCCGGCCGTCCTCGACTCGATCTCCGAGCTGACTGGCTCTGCTCAAACCCACTGGATGGGACACTCGATGGGTGGCCTCTTGTGGTTTCTGCTGGCGACTCACGGCGATCCCCACCGCGTCCGCTCGGCGGTGGCCATCGGCTCGGCTCTGGACTACCGCCCCGGAGCGAGCGGCTTCCGATCGCTGCTGAGCTTGAAGCCTCTGGCCAGGAGAGTTGCGGCGATCCCTTATGGTGGGCTGATGCACTGGCTGGCTCCGGTGTTCGGCCGAGCCCACGCCACACCTGATGCGTTCAACGTCCACCCCAGCAACGTGGAGCCGGGTTTGAACCGCAGGCTTCACGCCAACGCGTTCGAGACCATCCCGACCTCCCTGCTCGAGCAGCTGAGCTC
>JAUILJ010000333.1 GCA_030433055.1 Polyangia bacterium | reverse complement strand
GATGTCGTCTTCCATGCCCTGGGTCTTGCCGTTCAAGAAGGCGAAGCCCATGAGCGCGACGATGGCCGAGATCAGACCGAAGGCGGTGCAGTTCATCGCTTCGGAGATACCTTCCGCGAGGATACGTGCCTTCTGGCTGGGGTCGATGCTCTCTCCACCGACAGCGCCGAACGCCTTGATCAGACCAACGATGGTTCCGAAGAGACCACACAACATCGCGAGGTTCGCGAAGAGTGCCAGGTACCCCGTGCGCTTGTTGATCTTCGGCATCTCCTTGAGAGCCGCTTCATCCATCGCCGCCTGAACTTCCTCATCGGGACGGTTCACCTTGACCAAGCCGGCCTGAACGATACGTGCCAGAGGCGCGTTTGCGGCGGAGCACATCTTCACGGCCTTGGCTACGTCGCCGGCCAGGATGCACTTCTGCATGGTTGCCAGGAACACGTCCTTGTTGATGGACGCACCGACGAGGTAGACGGTGCGCTCCGCGATGATCGCGATGGAGCAGATCAACCAGAACAGGATGAGATACATCGCCCATCCGCCCGCCTGAAAGTGATGCCAGACTGAAGACATTGCCCTTACCTTCTCCTGATGCTTCCCAGGCCGGTCCCGACGCTTGGGATTTCGCGCGAAATGCGCAAACAGAACTAAAATTTACGACCCGGTGGGACTCCTCGGCGACCTGCGCGTCGGAGCCGTTGCTTTGGTCACGCAGCGCGAGACCGTTCTACCAAACACCTCCCAAGCAAGCCGTGCTCCCCGCTCGACGCATCTCGCTTCGACACTGCAGCTCGTTGAGAAACTGCACATCGTCCACTTTCTGCGTCACTCGACAGCGCAACCGCTCGGTTCGTGCCCACGCTCCCAGTTCTCGCCACATCCATTCGCCGTTCTCGCCCTCGCGCGCCTGGACGAAGCCGGCTGGCACAAGAACCGGCCGCCTCGTCTCGGAGTTTTGAGTCACCCCGGAAACAAGCGTCTCGCGACACTGGATTCCAAGGACTGCTGAGCCTGAATTGATGGGTCGATCTCCGGGTGCTTCGTGTGGATCCGCCCGACATTGAGCGAACCGATACCGCGCCATCATGCTGAAGCAGACCCGGGACAGTCAAGGTCCATTGGGTGTCCAAAGTGTCTTAGAGTCCCGACAGAAAGTTCCGATATCCGTATAGAATTCGCGCTTTCTGGCCGCGTCCTCGAGCGCGCGCCGCCGTTCGCTCGGGGCCACCCGCTGGAACGCAAAACAGCCATGATGCAGGGCGAACGCTCGGCCCTTGTTCACGCGCGGAAAGAACCCAGGCGCCGAACGGTCAACTTGGTCATGGGGACGGACCATCCAGGTCCATTCCAGTGTCAATGGGATTTCCACCCCTTGCCCGTTCCAGTGTGCGCGTGATTTTACATGCTTGTTTCAACGCGGATAGACTCACCTCGGTCGCGCGCCCGCACCGGGACTTCACCGCGGTGAGACTGCAGTGGGTTCGGGGGAGAGTCGCACTCGGCCCGACGCGCTGACTCCAAGGCGCCCGCCAACAAGACCTATCTAGGAACTTATCGATGTGGCCACGGGCTGGCCCGTGGCGCCGCGAGTTCGAGACTCGCCAAGCTGGGTCTCCCCACGGACACCGGTGTCGCCCCGTCGGTGTTGGCGGGCCTCTCCAGATCGCTAGCGACGCCGGTGCGCGCTGATCGTTGCCTCGGGCTCAGGCGGTGAGCCGTCGAATCCAGCGGCGTCACACCTACACCGAGCATCGGTTGGAACTTCAAGCTTCCCGCGGATCTACGACCTGAGCGATGTGAGTCCGCAGTGTGCTTGCACCTCGAATCACGCGGCGGCTATAGTCGCCGGCGCTCCACTATTCAGTGGGTAAGGCGCCTTCCGGAGGGCAGCGCCGGTGCGTAGCCGCTCCTCAGGATTCCAGCCGCAAAACAGAGAGGGATAAGCGGAATGCAGCTCCTGCTTCTTGCATCAGAAGGATCTAGCCAGCTCGTCGAGGCGTTCAAGCACAACCCGACCTTCATGGTCTTGAATTTGTGCTGTTCGGCGGTCGTGCTCACCATCGTGGTGGAGCGCTTTGCGTTTCAGCTCAGCCGATATCGCGTGAACTCGAAGGAGTTCTTCGCGCAAATCAAGAAGCTGGTGGCCGCAGGCAACATCGATCGCGCGATCAAGCTCTGCGAAGCGAGCGACTATCCGATCCTCCAGCTCGTCAAGGCTGGCCTGACTCACTCCAACAAGGATGAGGCAGAGATCGATGCCGCCCTCAGCGAAAAGCTGAGCGAGCTCAAGCCTCAGGCGGAGAAGCGTGTCGGCGCACTCTGGTCACTGGCGAACATCGCGACGCTGATTGGTCTGCTCGGTACCGTGTCCGGTCTGATCGCCACCTTCAACGCGATCGCGGCTCCGGGTCTCACCCAGTCCGACAAGCAACGGTTGCTGTCGAACGGTATCGCGGAGGCCATGTACAACACCGCGCTCGGCCTGGGCATCGCGGTGTTCTGCATGATCACCCACATCATCCTCCACACCCGTGCCAAGGCCATCCAGCACGACCTCGAGTCGATCATGGAGCGCACGTTCAACTTGCTGACGATCCAGACCAAACGGGGCCAGTACTGATCCTGGCGTTCAGCGCTTAATCGCTGGCATCACGATGGCTACACCCGGTCAACAGGACGCTCCCCTTAGCGCGGCTCAGCGCGGCAAAATTCGCCGCCTGAGCCAACCGAAGGAGCTGAGTCCCGACGAAGAAGGTGGGGAACTCAACATCGTTCCCTTCCTCGATATCGTCGTCAACATCCTCATCTTCGTGTTGGCGACGGTTGCGGTGACGTTCACCGCAACCATCGACACCGCCCCCCCCGCGAGCGGCGGTGGCGGCACTCGTAGCCAGGTAACCGAGAAGTCGCTCAACTTGACGGTGTTCATCGTCAACGATGGCTTCAGCATCAAGGCGTCGGGCGGCAGTGTGGCGCCTGGCTGCAGCGGACTCGGCTCGGGCATCACCATTCCGTTGCGTGGTGGTCGCTACGACTACGACGCGCTGACGGCGTGCGCGAAGAAGCTGAAGGACTCCTCCCCGGACTTCAAGGAAGAGAACAACGTCTACCTCGCGCCCAACCCTGGCACGGACTACCAGACCATCGTCAGCGTGATGGATTCCCTGCGGAATACACAAGCTGGGGATCCGCTGTTCACCGACGTCAACTTCAAGGTGTCCAAATGACCGACGCTGGCCCTCAGCAATCTCCGCCGCGACCGAAGGCGTCCGTGGTCAAGTACAAGGCCGCCTTGCGCAGCGAGATGCGGCGTAAGGCGGAGGAGCCGGATATCAACTTCCTGAACATCACAGCGATGCTCGACATCATGACGATCATCCTGGTGTTCTTGTTGAAGACGTTGGGGGAGTCGAGCGCCTCGATCCCACAGTCGGACGACCTCAAGTTGCCGAACAGTGTGATCCGGACTCAGCCCTCTCAGGAGGGTGTCGTGGTGACCATCTCCAAGTCGCAGATCTTGGTAGATGACGACAGCATCCTGAAGCTGCCGAGCCGCGAGAGTCAGATCCAGTCGGGAGTCGGCGCACGGCACAAGCGCAAGGGTCCCAACGACCTCTACATCACCCCGCTGGGTTCCAGGCTTCAGGAGGCTCGCAAGACCGACAAAGCGGTCCGCGTCGCCAAGGGGCAGCCCGCTGAGCAGCCTTCGGAGGCGATCATCATCGCCGATGGCACGACCCCGTTCCGCACCCTGAGCGAGGTCTTGTTCACCCTCGGACAGAGCGAGTTCGGCAAGTACCACCTGATGGTCATCCAGGCGAAGACTCGCCAGGAATAGCCGTCTCTGCGCCAAGTTCCGCGCGAGTTGGAGGTGGGGTGGCAATGGGTCACCCCACTTTTGCATTTCAGCGGCTCCCCTCTCCCCCCCGGCCCCGTGACGCCAAACAGCCCAGCATCCCAGGACGGTGAGCAGACGGCCTGGCGATTGGAGATAGGTTTCCCGTGGCCGAGGATTGCCCGTGGATCCGATGTGCGCATCCTGGCTTGCTCCTCCGCCAAACCCCGTGCTAGGACCCGCTCAAACGGCTCGTCGCTTCTTTGTGGAGACGACCGGCCCCTGCCGAGGAGACGGACCTGGCGAGGCGCGCGCGAAGCTCGCGACCGCCAAACCGGGTCAGGATCTGCCCCACCAAGCCTGTTGGTGGCGCTGAGCAAGTGACGCCCAGGGCGCACTCGCACTCGCAGGGCCGCCGGCTCTCAGACTAGCGGCTTGCCTTTGGCCCGCCCCCAAGACCCAGGCTCGCCCGGCTTCCAATGATGTTGAGCGGAAGCAGCTTCGCCGCGATGCGCGCGAGGGCACAGCTTGGTCCTGCTGGGACGGGCGCCAAAGCCGCGAGGCCTAAGCCTCGTTTGGTGCCGTCGTGATCGAGTTCGGATTGGTCCTTGGGGTCAATGGGTTTGGCCTAATCTTCGCCATCGTTTTGGCGCGCTGGCTCGTGGCCCGCGACGCCGGGGGTGCGGAGCTGCGCCGGCTCGGCAACGCCCTCGAGCGCGCGGTCCAGGGCTTCATTTGGGGCGGGCTGAAGCGCGTCCTACTCTCGGTCCTGATCGTTTCCGCGCTCTGCTTCGCCCTCTACGGATTCTTGCCAGGCAAGGGCGTGGGCCGCGTCGATGCGGGTCTGTGGGCGCTGGTTGGCGCGCTGCTTGGAGGTATTGGGGCATCGGCCACGGCCTACGCGGCGGCCCATGTCGCGCACAAAGGCAGCGTGCGCTGTGTGGCGGCGTCGCGCCTGAGTCTCGATCGCTCCTTGAGCATCGCGATGCGGGCTGGCGGAGTGGCCGGGTTACTCGCGGAAACGGTAGCGGCAATTTCCGTGGGCAGCTTCGTGGCGCTGGTGGCTGGCCTCCGCGGTGCATTCAAGCTCGGCGCAGACGCCAGCTGGGTGTCGTCCGTGTCTGCGCTGCTCCCGAGCATCGCGCTGGGCGCGGGTACCGCGGGCCTGCTGCTGCAGCGTGGGGGCGCCATCTATCACGCGGCGGGAGACGCCGGGGGTGACCTCACGAGTAACCGCGTCGCGGGCCTGGACGATGACGACACGCGCAACCCGGCCATGGTGGCTGACTTGGTCGGCGATCACGTAGGCCTCGTGGTGGGACGCACGCTTACGACGTTCGTCGCGGCCTGCGCGAGCCACGTCGCGATGTTGATCGTGGGCTTGTGGATCTACGAGAAGAATTTGAACAGTGTCCCTGGCGCACTGGGGCTCGCGGTCCTTCCGTTGCTCGTGAGAGCGTTCGGAGTCTTCGCTACAAGCATCGGCCTGCTGGTCGTCCGCACTAGCGAAGGCGCGGTTCCGCGGGGTGCGTTGGTACGAGGTCAGTTCGTTTCCTGGTTGATCGCGCTCTCGGGCATCGCGGGCGCGGCCTATTGGTTGGTTCGAGGTGACTGGTGGCGCTTCGCGAGCGCCGGCGCTCTAGGGCTCCTGGCCACGACCGGTGTCGCGCAGTTGGTCGGCTTCTTGGAGGAGCGTGCGCGCAGCAACCCAAGGGACAACAACGAGGCACTGAGAGACGGCCCGAGCGCCCTGATCATCCACGGCTTCTCCCGTGGTGCTGGCGCCGCGCTGCTGCCCCTCACCGTGCTCGGCGTCGGGCTCACCGCGGCGCACTTCATCGGTTCCCGAAGCGCGATCGGCGAAGCTGGCTCGCTGAGTCTGCTGGTGAGCGTCGCCGCGATCCTCGTCCCCTCTCCTTACTTGTTAGCGCTGACCACCTTCGCCCCAATCGCGGACAACGCTCGCGGCGTCGCCAGTCTCAGCCGCAGCGGCAGCTCGGACGTGGAGCGGCGCACCGAGGCGCTCGACAACGCTGGGTTCGTATCTCTGCGAGCCGCGTCGACCCACATGCTGCTCGCCGGGGGCAGTGGCGTATTGCTCGGCGTGCTAGCAGCGCCGTGCCTTGCAGGGCTCGGCCCAAGCGTGGCGCTGAGTCACCCCGCCGTGATCTGGGCCGGGATGCTCGGCGCGGCTCTCGTCATGTTCTACTCGAGCGGCGCCATGGCTCGCGCGGAGCGCGCGGCTCGTGCGCTCGGCAAAGAGGTCGAGCGCCAGCTGCGTTCGATTCCTCGCGGCAATACTGGGAGCATTTCCAAGGATTTCACCCCGGCGTACAAGGCCTGCATCGAGCTGGCCGGGAAGAACGCGCTCGAGCGCCTCGCCCGCCCCGCCATGTTCGGCCTGGCTGTCCCGTTGGTCCTGGGGTTGGGGCTGCGAAGGCTGTATGGCCCGACGGACGGCGTGGCACTGCAAGCGCTGATCGCGTTCCTGGTGCTCGCCACCAGCACCGGGCTGATTCTCGCGCTGACCGCAGACGCAACAAAGCACACGCTCAGCGGGCTGCGGCGCGCCACGCGCAGCAAGAGCTCGAGCGAGACGCGCAGCGCGAGCGTCGGCGGCGATGCCTTCGCTGACGTACTGGCAAACGTCGGTGGCTCCGCCGCCTTCCTCTTTACCCTCGCCGCCGCGGCTGTAGTACTTGTCGCAGCGCCCTTCCTGAACTGATGCCGACGCCGAGTCTTAGGTCCCTTCGAGGCATCGTGCTGCGCCCCAATGGACGCGCGGCCCAACACCTTTGGTCGATACGCCGCAACAAGTGGCCTCCAGCGCGCGAGCCCGTTGCCCCAGGGCAACGCTTGTCGCTCACCGCACATACAAGTCGGCGCCCAGCTGGCCCGCATAGGAACGAGAAATGACGACCCCCCTTCAGTCCCGACTAGCGGACTCCCTATCAACTCTGTCGGATCGAGGCCTCCGCCGGCTCCTCGGCGCACGCACCTTCTTGCGTGGACTCGACTACGAGAAGCGCCGTGTGGTCGAAGACGTCGCGATCAACGACATCAACGCGACAGGGCGGGTGAAGGGCTCGGATCCCGATCCGTACGAGGTCGAGATCTCCCTCACTGACGAAGGGATCAAGGCCACCTGCACTTGCCCCGCGTTCAAGAAGACCAACCAACACTGCAAGCACGTCGCTGCACTGTTGATCAACGTGCGCAACCAGGCCCGAGCCAAGCTCCCTCGTCGGGAGCCCACGCCGCCCGCACCGCAGCAGCCACAGAATCAGCAGAACAACGGGGAGAGCAAGGCCAGCCGGCGTCGAGATCGCAGGCGGCGGGCGCAGCTACAGCAGCTGCCAGTGCCGCCCGGAGTCGATCTCCCCCCGAACCTCGACGCGACCGCGCGTCCCACTGGCATCGGCGCTTGGCTGGCGCCGAAGGGCGCGACCAAGACCCTCAGCCTCGAGTTTCGGATCCACGTGCGTCAGGGCGGACTGACGGTGACCGTGCTCGACACCGACGCGCGAGTCCCACTGCTGCCGAGCGTGGCTCTGAACTGGCAGGCGATGTCCCCCACTCCAGACCGGGACGCGCTCCGCGTGCTCACGCGCTTCGAGAGCGGAAACCCGCGGCACCCGGCGGTGGATATCCGTGGGGAAGACGCCGCGGAGCTCCTGCCCCTGCTGAAAGGTCGCCGGGTCCTGCTCGAGCCTGCGCTGATGCAGCTCCGCTTCGCCGAGGAAGAGCTGCGCCCGCGCTTCGACCTGGAGATGGTCGGCAATGACACGATCGTGGCCAAGGCTACCTTCGAGCGCGCAGGTGACACCCGCCGATTCTCGCTCTCGAGTGGAGGCTGGTTCGAAGGCTCACCAGGTTGGCACATCGAGACCGGCGAAGGCGTCGCGCGCCCCTTGGATCGCAAGGTGTCCCCCGCCGCCCTGCGCCGATTACTGAAGAGCCCCACCATCGCAGAACCAGCGAGCGAGCTCATCGCGTTGATCACGAACGGGCTGCCTCGCGTCGCCCTCGAGGTGGGAGCTGAGCTACCCGATCTCTCGCAGGTCGCTGACGTGATTGATCTCGAGCCCACGTTCCGGCTGCGCGCCGGTGGCAGCCTGACCGAGGCGCATGTTGGTCTGAAGGCCGAGTATGCTGACATCGAGGTCGAGGTGCGTGCCGATGGCCGGGTGCTG
>JAUILJ010000332.1 GCA_030433055.1 Polyangia bacterium | reverse complement strand
CTACCGGCGCCGGAGCATCCAGGAGCTGGCGCTGAGCGGGTGTGTACTCCGGGAGCCAGGAGGGCAAGGACGCCGCGGCGGGGGCGTCCAGGGTCGGTACCCGGGGATCGGCGTGGGTGCGATGGGGATGGCAGGCGACCGTTGTCGCGGCAGCCACCAGGCCAGCAAAGGCCAGGGATCCAGCACGTGTAACGCGGCGCGGGCGGCGGGCTGTCAGCATCGCAAACCCGGTGTACCACCCTCCGCTCCAGGGAACCACCGTCGCCAAGGCTCGCGATTCGCGCCCACGAGGCGGCAAAGCCAGCAGTCGAGTCGACCAAACCAGGTTCCCCTGGTAGGTTCAGCGCATCCATGGGCCGCTTCACGACAGCCGCGAAGGTTGGCTTCTTCGCCGCAGTTATGGTGGTCGCGGGCTTCTTGATTTGGCGGTTCGTCAACAAGACAGCGGCGTCCCGCAACGGCTACACCGTTTATGTCCTGCTGGACGACGCCACGGGGATCGCGAAGCACTCCCAGGTGAAGATCGCGGGTATTCCGGTCGGTAATATCGACGATGTACGGCTCGAGGGCGGCAAGGCTCGAATCGACATCAAGATGAACCCCGACGTGCCGCTGTTCGACGACGCGGCGGTCGCGAAGCAGAGCTCCTCGCTCCTGGGCGAGTACTTCCTGGCGATAGCCCCGGGCACCGACGGCAAGCCGCAGCTCGAGGACGGCGATCGCATCAAGAACGTGATCGAGGCCGCGACAACCGACGAGATCCTCAAGGATGTTCGAGACATCGCCAAGAAGGTGAAGATCGTCGCGGACAGCCTCGCGGCCACCGTCGGAAGTGATCAGGGCAAGGACAACATCAAGGAGACCTTGAAGAACCTCGCCTCGGTCACCGATCAGCTGAACAAGACGGTGAAGGAGAACCGCGCGAGCATTCGCAACATCCTCACCAACGTCGAAGGCATCACGTCGAAGGGCGCTCCCCAGGTCGACGCCATCCTCAAAGACGTGCGGGCGGTGACGACGGAGGTACGGAAGCTCACGTCCACCGCGGGCAAGGATGGCAAGCAAGACCCGGGGGAGATCCGTCAGATCATCAGCAAGCTGAACAAGGCGAGCAGCAGCCTCGAGCGCTCTCTGGACAACATCGACACGGTCTCCGGTCGCCTGGCTCGGGGTGAGGGAACTCTCGGGCGCCTCACCAAGGACGAGAAGCTGATCAACGAGATCGAAGGCATCACCGAGGACGTCGGCGACTTCGTCGGCGGCATCAACCGTCTGCAAACGATCGTCGGGCTGCGCACCGACTATCAGTTCTTGTCGAGCACCGTGAAGAGCTATGTGGAGCTCCGGCTGCAGCCTCGCGAAGACAAATACTACTCCATCGAGATCGTCAATGACCCCCGAGGCTTGACCCGCTACGAGCAGGTCGACGTCGACTCGACCAATCCCAATGATCCAGCTCACTATCGCGAAATCCGTACGGTAACGACTAACGCGTTCCGTTTCTCGCTACAGTTCGCCCAGCGCTTCGGCCCGCTCACGGGGCGCTTCGGCATCAAGGAGTCGACCGGTGGTGTCGGCCTGGACCTGGCGTTGTTCGACGACCGCTTCGAGCTGCGGCAAGATCTGTTCGGCTTCGGCGAGGTGATTCGGCCTCGCTGGCGCATCGGCCTGGGTTACGAGTTCATCACGCGCCTGTGGCTGATGGGTGGCGTCGATGATCTGCTGAACCCCGACCGGCGCGACTACTTCGTTGGCTTGAACCTGATGTTCAACGACGAAGACCTCAAGAGTATCCTGCCCTTCGCACCGGCTCCGTGACTGCGGCCGCTAGCTCCCTTCGCTAGCTCGAGGACGAACTGTAGCGTGCTCCGGCTTGGGTCGCCGCTCGGGTGCTAGCGCTGCGTTGCGCGCGCCGTCTTTCGGCGCTTACGGGTGAGCCTCACCCCCAAACCCAGGGCCAGGAGCAACCAGGGGGCCATTCCGTGACTCGGCGCGCCGGCCTGGCGACAGCCACATCCCGAGTCATCTTCGGCTCCACCCTCGGACTCGTTCCCCGAGGAACCGCCATCGCCGGCAGTACCACCCGCGCCCGCGGCGCCGCCTTCCCCGCCTGAACCCGAGGTCGCTCCAGCGCCAGCCGCCCCAGCGCTACCGCCGCTCCCACCATTGCCCTGCCCCTCGAGCTTGCACGCGGAGGAACACCCGTCGCCGTCGCTGGAGTTGGCGTCTTCACACTCTTCGCCAGCGGCCGTGTTCAACACGCCGTCACCGCACTCCACCGCGGAGCAATCGGCGTCGCAGGTGGCGCTCGCACCACCGTCGTCGCAGGTCTCGCCCGCGGGCTGATTCAGCTCGCCATCCCCGCAGCGCGGAGCAGTGCAGTCAGCGTCGCAGGTCGCCGATGCGACTCCACCCTGATCGCACACCTCGTTGGCGCTGGTGTTTATCTTCATGTCGCCGCAGACCGCGGTCGTGCAGTCCTCGTTGCAGGTGGCCGACTCGCCGCTGTCGTCGCAGTCCTCGTTCGCGGCGGGATTGGTCACGCCGTCTCCGCACTCCGCGATGGTGCAGTCAGCGTCGCAGGTTGCCGAACCGGTTGGGCCGTCGTCGCACGCTTCGCCCGCCGTGGCGTTGAGCTTGCCATCGCCACAGGCCACCGCGGTGCAGTCTGCATTGCACGTCGCGGACTCGCCGCCGTCGTCGCAGTCTTCGCCGCTCTGTACCTTGCCGTCACCGCAGCAGGTCACTGGAAAGCCGATGATGGCCTGGATGTCGCTGGCACCGTAGTTCAACTGCGCGCGGGTGTAGATCACGTCGTTTTCGCTGAGCTGGACGCCGTTGCCCACGTTGGTGGCGAAGTCCAGACGCTTGAAGGTCGCATCGGCGCTACCGTCGCCGTCCAGATCGAGCTCATCGTTTGCGCCGACGACCCTGCGGGAGTTCTTCAGGTTGGTGGGATCACAGCTGTAGAACAGCGTGCGTGAGCTACCGGGGTTGTGTCCCCACGCGTGAGCCACGTTGCCCTTGTCGTTGATACTGACGGCGAACACCGACGCGGGGTTGAGCAGCTCCACGCCGTCGAGCGTGTCTCCTTCCCGTACGGAAATTGTTCCGTCGTAGGCGACGAACTCGTCGCGGATCGTCGGCGCGCTGGTGTCTCCCGAGACGACGTAGTGGCCGCCCGAGTTGATGTCGACGAAGTCGAAGTTGTCCCAGACGCCCTCGACGCCGTCGGAGTCGCCCTGTTTGAGGGCTAGCGCGCCGTCCACGGCGAGCCCGTCGGTGCCCACGGCGTGAACCACGGCCACGTAGTGTCCCCCGCTGCGGGAGACGGCGTACCAGGTCTTGACCCCAAATGGGTCCAGTACGAAGCCACCGAGGTCGTCACCCGTCTTGAGCAGCGGTGTGGTGTTCCCGATGGTGCGGTCGGTGGAGCGATAGAGCGCCGTGCCGACGGTCAGGCCACTCTCGGCGATGCTGGCGTAGAAATACGCCGCGCCGGAGGTGTCCATCGTCGCGCGGTTGACGTTCCAGATCGTCCTACCTGCCGGAAAGCCTGGAGCCGGATCATCCAGCGAGAGCAGGGGTCCAAGATCGGTGTAGATCGTGCTGAGGTTGTTGAGCTTCAGGATCGAAACCCAGTTGCCTGTATCGTTTGCGCCGCCGCTCCCCTGAGTATTGGTTCCGTCGGGATACGGTTGCGTGGGCGCCTGAGAGCCCAGCCAGATTATCTGGTCGCCAACCCATACGTAGGCATTGTCCGTAGTTAGCGAGCCGACGACCACGGGTTTCCCCGAGGGGGTCGAGTCGGGGTAGCCAAGCGACCCAATCGCGGATCCGTCTCCGCTCGCGGGAACGTCGCCGTATTGCATCACGACCGTCGCGCGAACCACCTGCGCCTGAGCCACCGAGGTCAGTCCGAAAGAGACGCCTGCACAAGCGGAACTCAGAAGCAGCCCGCGCCGAGCCATCGAGAGCAAACTCATGAGCATGGACTACTCGATTCGCTGGCCGTCGTCGATGGTGCCGGGGCGCTGTCGCCCAGCCGATCAGTAGCTGTCGTTGATGGCGCCGTGATTCTCCGCGGCCCTGAACTCATCGAACAGCAGCTCACCGGTACCTGGAATACCGCGCAGAAAGAATCCATCCGCCGGTTCGTCGCACTCGCACGTGACCTCGACATCGGGTTCGGTGAGCTGTCCGATCGCGTAGCCTTCGCTGGTGTTGCGCAGATACAAGCGACCGACTCTGGCCTTGAAATCGTACTCGTAAGTCCACATCAGAATCAGGCTCTCCATCAGCTTGAACTGGGAGTATCGCTCCGTGTTTCCACACTTCAGCCCTGGGTGATGTTGGTCATCGATGACGACTGTCGGGAGCGTCGCATTCGACGCGAGGGGTGCGCCCCGGAGGGGCTGAAACACGATGGTGCCGCCTCCAGACACGGGGAACTTGTACTGCATCAGGAACTCGACCCAGAGGTCCGGTGTTGGCTTCAGGCAGCCCACACACGCTATCGATTCCTCGCGGTAAAGTTGGATCCATTCCTTGCCGACCCCGTAGACAAAGTCGCAGTCGGCGGGCATCGTGCCATCCAGCGGGACCAGGCGAGCGTCGTCCTTGGTGCAATCGCCGTCGTTCGTTCCGCCGGGTTGGTCTTTCGCGTCGAAGTAGAAGAACAGCTGATCGCCGGAGTCGGGGCCTGCTGGCGCAGCGTCAGTGGCGCAGTATCCGGCGTCCGCGGGGACGCCGCCCGCCCCAGAACTTCCGGCAGCGCCTCCGCCCCCAGCGACGCCTGCGGTCCCGCCAGCGGCATCCGGGGTTGAACCGGCGCTTCCCGCCTGGCCTCCGGTTCCGCCGGCGCCCGCGCTCGAGCTGCCCCCGACGCCAGCGGTCCCAGAGTCCGACACGAGTTGCTTCTCGTCTCCAAAATCCAGCACCACGGTGCACGCGGCCAGGGCCACGCTCGCAGCGAGCAGGGTGACGCCTCGATAGCCTGACGCCGTGGCTTTCCGCCGGGAGGCTGGGCCGGCGAGCTTCGGTCGGCGACGCAGTGAGGGCCGAAACATCCAGCAAATGAGCTATCACGGCGCCCCGGGTGCAGCAACGCGGCGTGCAGTGCTGGCAGGGCCTGCGCTTCCGTGGCACCAATCCCGCGCCTTGTCTCTTCCCGAGAGGTCCTCGACTTTCGTGCTGCCTTGTTATGAGCCGTCGTTCCCCGCGGGTGAGCGCACGCCATGAGGGGCGTGGACGCCCTGCACGCACCGGGCGGAACGCCTGCGGCGGATGCGTTCCGTATCAACCTGTCCTGGTTGGTACGCATGCGTTGGTTCGCGATGTTTGGCCAGGCCGTCGTGATCACGGGTGTGACCTGGTTCATGGGGGTCGAGCTACCGCTGCTCCCGGTGTTGGTGATCTTGGCGCTCGAGCTGACGAGCAACCTGGGATACGTCGGCTGGCTCCGTCAGGAGCCCGAGGTTTCCGAGCGGATGCTGGTGGCGTTGGTCGCGTTCGACCTCTTGCTGTTCACGCTCCTGCTCTACTTCTGTGGTGGACCCCAGAACCCGTTCTCGTTCCTCTACCTGATCCACATCGCGGTGGCGGCGCTCGTGGTCCGCCCGAAATGGACTTGGGGCCTCGTCCTGCTGGCGCTGTTTTGCTCGGGCGCGCTGTTCTTCGAGAACGTGCCTCTGCGCATGGCGAGCGGCGATGGGATCCCCTTCAAGGCGCACCTGTACGGGATCTGGGTGGCGCTGGGGGTGGGCGCGACCTTCATCGTCTACTTCATGCAACGCGTGAACGCGGCGCTGCGCTCAAGGGAGGCGGAAGTGGCTGCGGCAGAACAGCGCACCCGTCGTAGCGACCAGCTCGCGTCCTTGGCCACGCTCGCGGCAGGAGCGGCGCACGAGCTGTCGACGCCACTGTCCACCATCGCGGTGATCGTGAAGGAACTGGATCGCGAACTGAGCCAAGCGGGGGTGGACGATCGCCTACTCGGTGACCTAAGACTCATCCGCGAGCAGGTGGAGCGGTGCCGGGAGATCTTGATTCAGCTCTCCAGCGACTCCGGAACCACCCATGCGGAAAATCAGAGCCAGCTCGAGCTTCCGCTGCTCGTGAAGCGAGCCTTGGAGAATTTGCAGGAAACTCAGCGCGTGGACGTGGTGCTGAGCGATGACGCTCAGGGCTACGCCGTACGCGTCCCCGAGCGGGCGCTGGTGCGCGCCTTGCGCGGGCTGATCAAGAACGCCCTCGATGCTTCCTCCGGGCAAAAGCGGGTGAGGGTGGAAGTGGCCGTGCTGGCGACGGGCTGGCGTTTCGAGGTCGTCGACCGCGGTACAGGCATGTCCGAGGAGGTGCTCCGCCGCGCGGTGGAGCCATTTTTTACGACGAAAGAACCGGGCCGAGGCATGGGCCTCGGCCTATTCTTGACCCGAGCTGTGGTAGAAGGGCTGGGCGGCCAGCTCTTGATCCAGTCCCAGCCAGGGGAGGGTACCCGCGCGACGGTGCTCCTCCCCCACAGCGAAGATTCAGCCCAAACGGCATCCTGAGCGTGATGCGTTAAGACAACGGAGGCACGATGGACGGCGATCTGCATCAAACCTCGATCCTCGTGGTCGATGACGAAGAGATCTTTCGGGATCGCCTGGTGATGGCGTTCAAGAATCGCGGCTTCTCCGTGCGCGGGGCGAGCAACTACGACGAAGCCATGCGCTTGGCCCATGACGACCCGCCCGAGCTAGCGACCGTGGACCTGCGCATGCCAGGGCACTCCGGGCTGGAGCTGGTGCGTGAACTGAAAAAGCTCGAGCCCAGCATGCGGGTCGTGGTGCTGACCGGCTACGGGAGCATCGCGACCGCGATCGACGCCGTGAAGCTCGGCGCGACCCACTACCTGCAGAAGCCGGCGGACGCCGATGAGATCTTGGCCGCGTTCCAGCGTGACGCTGAGGCGCCTCTGAGTGATCCAACGGACGCACCCAAGGCGCCCAGCTTGGCGCGCGCCGAGTGGGAGCACATCAACCGAGTTCTCAGCGACTGCGGTGGCAACATCTCGGAGGCTGCACGCCGCCTTGGCATCCACCGACGTTCGCTCCAGCGCAAGCTTCAGAAATACCCACCGCTGTCTTGAGTCGCACCGCGCGCGAGTCGCGGCTCAGCCATCGACGAGGACGCGCACCATGGAAATGCTGCCGGCGACCCCCTTCAGCTCCGCGCTGAACGTGTCCCCGGCGGTCGCGCTGCCGAGCCAGCCGTGCTTGAGCGCTTTGTTCGCGATGTCCGCGGTCAGCACGATTTCACCACCGCCTGCCTTGCCCTGTAACCGCGCGGCAATGTTGACGCTCTGTCCGAAGTAGTCGAGGTTGTTGTTCGCGTTCACCGAGTAACAAGGCCCCGAGTAGACGCCGACCTTTAGCTTGACGCTGCTCGCGTCGGGCTGAGTTGCACGAAACTCGGGCATGGCGCGGTGCATGTCGACAGCGCAGCGTACCGCGGCGCCTTCGTCGACGAACGCGGCCATCACGGCGTCGCCGATCGTCTTGACCACGGTGCCGTCATGCTCTGAGATGATGTGCCGCAGCACGTCGAAGTGATCCAGCACGACACGAAACGCCCGAGCATCCCCCAGCGTGGAGTACATCGCGGTGCTGTCGGTCAAGTCAGTGAAGAGCAGGGCGACCCGACCAACTTTCAGGCTCAGGCCCGGGCGCAAGAGCTGGGACGCGAAGCGGCGGCGGAAAGCCTCCAGCGTGCTCACGACGTGGGCGGTCGCCGATTGGTCGCGATAGACCAGGCTCTCCAGCTTGATGTGGGATTCATTATCTGCGGGGAAATTTATTTCGATGGTCGCGCCCGGGCCGGCTTCGAGCTCTTCCTCGGTGTCGAATTCCTCCCCCCGAAGACTGATTTTTACCTGCTTCGGCGCCCCTTCTCGGACCAGCAGCGAGCGGGTACTGCCGCCGCGCACGAACAGGCGGAACCGCCCTTCGCCCGGCGGCGCCTCCAGCGTGGACGTTCCGTGGGGATGTAGAATCGC
>JAUILJ010000331.1 GCA_030433055.1 Polyangia bacterium | reverse complement strand
AGGACACTATGGCCCGCGTGGGGGAGCCGCAGCGCTACCTCGCACGTCAGAGTTGGCGCGCGTAGACCAGCCTCAGATCGGCCAGTGTCCCCCCGACCTCCTTGCTGGGCGTGATGGTGACGCTGAACTCGAATTGTTTTCCGAGTGGATATTGTTGCGGGTCGCCGGGGGTGAGTACGGCGAAGTCCGCTGCCTTCTGGTAGGGGCCCTCGCTGCGCTCGGAGACCACGATGTACTTCAGGCAGGGCTTGCAGTCCTTGCCCTCGCAGTCGCACTTCGAGTGCTCGACCACTGTGCCAGTGAACTTCACGATCGCCGGCCCCGCCGTGAGCTTGCGAAGCTCCTCGAAGCTGACCTCCTTTGCGGGCGGCGCCTCCTTCGGAGCGCTCGATGCAGGCGCGCTTCCCCCCGAGGTTGCAGGCAACGCACTCGCACTGGCGAGCAGCTTCGTGAGCGCCGATGGATCAGGAGTCGCGGCGGTTGGATCGTCCGTTGGCTTCTCGTTGCAGCCGAAGGTCAACCACACGCCTACCAGTGCTCCCAGGTAAGTGACTTGTCTCTGCATGACTCCTCCTCGAACGCTGAGTCTACCCTCGTTGCTGCTGGCTCGAGACATCGATCCCCTCGCTCGGGCCGCGTGGCAAGGGAGCTCTCGATCTGACGTGGGTCATCGGACCCAGCCGCGACCGGGCCTTGAAACCCACATGAACATGCGTCCGTGGTCATCGGACCGAGGCACCTCGGGTCGATGTGGGTCGATGGTACGGCTTCCGCGAGCCGGTCGCGATCGCCGGCTAATTTTCGCACGGAACCACTGTTTCCATGGGAAGGACTCGGGCTCCTCGCGGTAATGTTTGATGTCGTACGC
This sequence comes from Polyangia bacterium, assembly GCA_030433055.1. Taxonomy (GTDB): domain Bacteria; phylum Myxococcota_A; class Polyangia; order Polyangiales; family Polyangiaceae; genus JAHBVY01. The sequence goes on along the minus strand of JAUILJ010000331.1, from coordinate 7,175 downwards.
TCGCGGATAGCTCACGCGGGCACTTCGATTCGAAGCCGGGAGGACGTGATGATGAAAGCGCTTGGTGTGGGGGCCGCCGCGGTCGTGCTGGGAGTTCTTACCAGCGGGTGTGATCGGCTGGATCTGGGGGACACATTCGGCGGCGGGGCGTCGGTTGACGTCAACAGCGCCAGCGAGCCCGACGTTGCGAGCAGCAAGTGGATTGCGGCTCAGTACACCGACGTGCTGAAGCGCTCGCAGCGCGGCGAGCTGCGCTCCGTCAGCGCGCGCGACTCGAGCGGTGCGAGCGTGCTCGGCTTCTTCGAGGGCAACACGCTGCGCAAGATCATCCGCGGTGGGAACCCCTACCAAGAGTACATCTATTCTTCATCCGGGCAGCTGATCTTTGCCTTGGACATGACGACGCGCTCGGATGGAATCCGCGAGGAAACGCGCGGCTACTTCCATCGTGGCGCAATGTTCCGCATGTTGAAGAAGTTCAACGGTGGCGCCAATCAGTCGCAGCCCGTGACGCCGCAGCTGTCGGCTGCGATCTCCGGTGACTCGACCCGGCTTGCGGGCGCGCTGGGTGTATCGACCGCGCCCGGCACGTTCGTGCCGGCGGCTCAACCCGCTGCTACCTGCAGCGATTGCTCGTTTCCGGGCACTCGCTGCAACGCTTCAGGCAAGTGTGAGATGAACCCCACCGCGACCTGGCGCGCAGAGACCATGCAGCTGACGATGCAAGACGCGCCCGCTGGTACCACGGTGCAGGTCTGCATTCGTCAGACGCGTACCACGCAGTTCTACTGCTCCACCGCTCAGCGGGCGCCTGGTCGCTCCGGAAAGTTCTACAACTTCATCCCTCAGGCGCAGCGCTCGTCGATCAACATACGCAGTACGGATCTGGTCACCGGCAGCGGGATCGATATCCAGCTCTGGGTGAACGGAGTGCAATCTTCCACGCGCTTCGCGGCGTCGTATTCGTCCGTCAAGCCGGGGCCCAAGCTCTTCGACGGTGGGCTGGTGTTCAAGACCAACAACTCGATGTTTCCCCACCTGACCTTGAAGCTGGTCAACACCGGCGGCTGAGCGAGCCGCTTTACGTCGTCTCAGTCCCAGGGCATTTTTGGTTCCACGCGGTAACCGGTCACGCGCCAGGTGTCGCCCTCATGCCTCAGTACGAGGGTCTCGACGCCTGGTAGCTTCTCGTACTCGCTCGAGTATTGAACGATCGCGAACTCCCCTGGCTCCAGCAGGTTCTTGATCAGCCGGGTGCCCCGCAGAGCGTACAGCTCTCGGTGTTTGAGGTCGCCGCTCTGCGCGTGCACCTCGCCCAGGGCGCGCGCCCAGCCCTCTTTCGAAACACTCAGCCGCAGCCACTCAGAGCCTTTGGACCAGGTCTCTTCGTAGTGATGAGTGTCGAGCAACGCGAGCCACTGGCGCGCGGCGGCGTCTGCTGGATGCTGCTTTGGAGGCTCTGGATGGCAACCCACGCAGGCCAGCAACGAGCAGAGCACCCAGAGGCGCAGTGGCTGCGATGACATTGGCAAATGCTATTCCGATTCAGGCTCGGGAGCGCGACCGCTCGTCCTTCCAGCTCACCGCTCGTCACACGGCGCCAGCAGGCCCAGCCTGGTGATGCTGAGCTGAGCAGGTGCGTCGTACGAGCTGGCTCCTGATCAGCGGCTGGTGGGCGACCTTCGGGTTGCTCCACTTCTTCTCGCTGCTCGAGTTCTTACCCTTCGAGGACATCGCTGCGCGGCGGAGCCTGGCGTGGGGGCTCTCGGGGTTCGTGGTCAGCTTGCCACTGCCCGTGTTGGCACCCAGAGCCAAGAGCCCGAAGGGGATCGCTGGCCTGCTCCTCTTGGGCGTTCTGCTCGCTGTGCTCTGGGGTGTGCTCGGGTGGATCCTCCAGGAAATAGCGGATCCATTTCTGTCTTCGTACACCAGCTACCTCTTCCTGGCGCCGAGCCAGGAGGCGAAGCTCGACTCGCCCCTGGCGTTCCCTGGGATCATGCTGGCGCTGGTCGGGGTGCTCATGCTTATCGAGACACGCCGCCGGCTTCAGGAGCAACTGCGGAGCCTGGCGGAGGTCGAGCGCCAGGCTCAGCGCGCTCAGCTCGAAGCGCTGCGCTACCAACTGAACCCACACTTCCTGTTCAACGCCCTGAACAGCATCGGAGCGCTCGCCGCCGAGGACCCTGAGCGGGCGCGCCGCGTAGTGACTCAGCTGGCTGATTTCCTGCGCTACTCGCTGGTTCCGGGTGGCGCGGAGGGTGCCGCGTGGGTGACGCTGGAGGCTGAGGTTGCGGCCATCAGTGCCTACCTCGAGATTGAGCTGGTGCGCTTCGAGAGCGACCTCGTGGTGAGCTACGATATCGCCGCGGACACCGCCGACGAGCGGGTTCCCGCCTTCCTGCTCTTGCCGCTGGTAGACAACGCGATCAAATACGGGCAACGCACCAGCCCGACGCCGCTTCACGTGGCGCTCAAAGCCTGGAAGGGCCCTGACGGACTGCGCATCGAGGTTGCCAACACCGGCCACTGGGTTGAAACCGCAGACGTGCCTGGGACTCGCAAAGGTCTGGCGAACGTGGAACAGCGGCTTTCAGCTGAGTATCCTGGACGGTACTCACTTCGGACTCGGAGTGAAGGGGGCTGGGTGCGTGTCGCGCTGAGCCTGCGAGATGAAACGGGATGAAAGCGTTGATCGTCGATGATGAGCGACTCAGCCGGCGGGCACTCAAGGGCCTGCTGGCGCGCCTCGACGTCAGCGAGAGCGAAGAGGCGAGCAGCCTCCAGGACGCGCTCGACGCCCTGCGCGAGGAGCGCTTCGACGTGGTGTTCCTCGATATTCAACTCCGGGGGGAAACGGGGTTCGAGCTGTTCGAGCGCGCGGCGCACCTCGAGTTGCCCCCGGTTGTCTTCGTCACCGCATACGACTCCTACGCGGTGCGAGCCTTCGAGGTGAACGCGCTCGACTACTTGCTGAAGCCGGTCGGGCTCGAACGTCTGGCGGCGGCGCTCCAGCGCGTGAAGCAGCGCGTCTCCCCCCCAAACTTCCCCCCGAAGTTGGAGGCTTCGAGCGTGGCGTCAGTGGCTCCTGATGCCGAGCTGGGCTGCGAGGGGACGAAGCTGTCCGCGGAGGATTTGATCTTCTGTGAAGAAGGCAGCCGCGCCCGCTTCGTGCGTGTCTCCGAGGTCGTGCTGATTCAGGCCGCGGGGAACTACACCGAGATCGGGCTGCAGGGCGGAGTCAGCGTGCTGGTCCTCAAGCCGCTGGCGACGTGGGAGCAACAGCTGCCTGAGCGGCAGTTCGTGCGCGTGCATCGCTCGACCATCGTCAATGTCGACTTTATCCGTGAGATAAATCGCGAGGCTTCGTCGAGTCACAGCGTGACCCTCGAGGGTTGGCCGGCTCCGGTCCAGCTGAGCCGGCGCCGCGCCAGCGAGCTCAGGGCCCGGTTGGGCGTGTGAGCCTGCGACCGCTCGTCCAGGTTGAGTGCCGCTCGTCCAAAGCAGGCGCCGTTCGCCCAGCAGCTGTGGAACGCCGCGCTTACGGGGGCATGCTGGGCCCATGAATAGGGCGATGCTTTTGGGACGTTGCGGGTTGGGCCTGCTGATCTCCGCGCTGGCGGTCGGTTGCTCAGACGACGAAGCGAGCGCTTCCGGAAGCGGCGGCAGCGCTGGGTCAGCGACCGCTGGTTCCGCGGGGATTGGGGGTGAGGGGGGCAGCGCCGGTAGCGCCGCAGGTACTGGTGGTACAGCCGGCGGCACCGGAGGCAGCGCCACGGGAGGCACCGGCGGGCAAGTCACACCCGACCTCCAGAGCCTGATCGAGACAGCGCAGACCGAGATCGGCTTGCCAGCGCTGGCAGGTGTGGTGCTGCGCTCGGGCGGCGTCGTTGACCAGGGAATCAGCGGTGTGCGACGCCTGAGACAGCCGGAGGCTGCCACCCTGAACGACCACTGGCATATCGGGTCGAACGTGAAGGCGATTACCGCCACGCTGTGCGCGATGCTCGTGGAAGATGGCAAGCTGTCCTTCGACGACAAGCTGAGTGAGCTATTCCCCGAGGTGAGCGGCATCGACCCGGAGCTCGCCGATGTGACCCTGGCGATGCTGCTGCAGCACCGCGCGGGGATCGCCCCGTACACCAGCCGGCTGTCGATCGGGTCAATCCCCACGGATGTAGCTGACGATCGTCAGAAGTTCGCCGCGTGGCTGATCCAGCAAGCGCCGGCGACCGCTGTGGGTGAGTTCAACTACTCGAACGCGGGCTATGGCTTGGCCGGAGCCATCGTCGAGCGAGCCAGCGGGATGACCTACGAAGCGCTGCTCGATGCGCGGTTGGTCCAGCCGCTGGGCATGCAGTCGACGGCCTGGCTTGGCTGGCCCGCCAGCACCGAGGCGGATCAGCCATGGGCCCACTGGTCCATCAGTGGTCCGCTGCAAGAGCACCCGCCGACCGACGTCTCCATGCCCCTCGGCTTGAGCACTGCGGGCAACTTCAGCTTCACGCTGCCTGACTACGCGCGCTTCGTGCAGCTACACCTGCGCGCCCGTCGCGGCGAGCCTCAGCTGCTCAGCCAAGCGAGCTTCGATACCCTGCACACACCGAATGGCGACTACGCCATGGGTTGGGTCGCGACCAGCTATCAGGGCAAGGCGTTGCTGGCGCACGAGGGCAGCCTCGATGGGTTCGATGCTCACACGGCGATCTGGCCTGACCAGGATCTGGCCCTCGTGCTGGTTGCGAACGCTGGAGCCAACTTTGCCAGCGAACCGCTGGCCATGCGCTGGCTCGCCTGGTCCGATCTCGAGTGGCCTGCGGCGCAGTGATCAGAGCAGGCCTGGCAAACGCGCTGCACGCCTACTTCGGGCGGCTACGCTCATAGGCGTCAGCGACCGCGCTCAGGGGCTCGTCCTTGGGGCTGAACCCCTGAGCGGTGAGCGTGGCGTACAGGGAGCTGAGGCAGGTCACCACATGATTCCGTGTGGCACCAGCGCCCATCAGTCCGATACGCCACGTCTTGCCCTTGAGTGGACCCAACCCTCCGCCGATCTCCAGGCCGAAATCTCGGAGCAGCTGCGCGCGCACCTTGGCGTCGTCCACCCCCTCGGGGATGGAGACGCTGGTGAGCTGAGGCAGGCGTTCGTCCTCGGGCACGACAAGCGTAAGGCCCATCGCCTCCAGGCCTGCACGGAGCGCACCTGAGTGGCGCTGGTGCCGCGCTACGCGGTCTTCGAGGCCTTCATCCAGCGTCAGGCGCAGCGCCTCGTGTAGCCCGTACATCATGTTGATCGGAGCGGTGTGGTGGTAAGCGCGCGCTTGCCCCCAGTAGCTGGCGATCAGGCTCAAGTCGAGGTACCAGCTCTGCACCGGTTGTTTTCGCGCGGCAAGGCGCTCCTCGGCGTTCTTCGAGAAGCTGATCGGCGCGAGCCCAGGCGGGCAAGACAGGCACTTCTGCGTGCCCGAATACACTGCGTCTACGCCGTGCTCATCCAGGTCGATGTGGGAGCCGCCAAGGGAGGTGACCGCGTCCACCAGGAGCAGCGCGCCAAGCTCGTTCGCTGCCTCGCGCATCGGAGCGAGATCTTGCAGCACGCCCGTGGAGGTCTCCGCGTGCACCACTGCCAGGATGTCGAACGGCTTTCCGTCGGCAGCCTTCAGGAGCTGCTCCTTGCTCAGCGCTCGGCCCCAGGTCTGCTCGCACGGGGTGACTTCTGCGCCGCAGCGCTTGGCCACCTCGACCATGCGAGTACCGAAGACGCCGTTGACGCCCACCAGCACACGGGCCCCAGGCTCGACCAGGTTGACGAAGCAGGTCTCCATCCCCGCGGAACCAGTACCGCTCATGGGGAAGGTGAGGCGATTCTTGGTGTTGAACGCCTGGCGCAGCATCTCCCGCACCTCGTCCATCACCTGCAGGAAGTACGGATCCAGATGACCGACGGTGGGTTTGGAGAGGGCGTTGAGCACGCTGGCTGGCACGGGGGAAGGGCCCGGGCCCATCAGGACCCTCGTCGGAGGCGTGAGCTGCTGCATGCGCTGAGCCTTCCCCGGTTTGGGTTCGAAAGGCAAGGCGCGCCGTGGCTTCAGAGCGGCGGAGCCCCGACTAGCGGATCAGGCGGAAGCCCATCCCCGCATAGCGCGCTGCGGCACCGTCAGCGTCATCGCGATCGCCGATCACGAGGCAGCGCCCTGGCGCCACCCCGAGGCGCTCGGCCGCCTTCAGGTAGCCGTCGGGCCACGGCTTCAGGCGACTTGGGCCTTCGGGCTCTCCGTTCGCGATGGCGACGTCGAACAGCTCGACAGCGCCCAGGGCCTCCAGCTTCTGCTGCGCTGGGTAGTCGCTGACCAGCGCCGTCTTTCCGCCTGCCGCGCGGAAACTAGCGATCTCGCTCAGTAGCTGCTGGCGACGGAACCAGCGGATGAAGCGCCCTGGGCGTGCCACCATCCAGTCGGTGACGACGGCGCGCACTTCCTCGAGTGGCCGCTTCGTGGCGGACGCGGTGCGCTCGAGCTGAATCGCGAATGGGCTCTCCACCGGCTCTGTCAGGTGCTCTCGCAGCGCCTCGTGCTCGTGACGAAAGCGCCTGAGCAGCTTCACGTGGCGGAAGCCAAACACGACCAGGCACAGCCCCATCATCAGCTTCACGGGCCGCGGGCGGTACAGAGTGCCGTCGAGGTCCACGAGCCAGGCGTCGTAGTCACGGGGTTGTTCAACAGCAGCCAAGTTCGCCATCTGCTAGCACGACGCCTCCCAGAAGGGGCAGCGTAGCTCTCCAGAGTTTCCAGAGTGTGACGAAGCGGGCGGTTCGCCCCGGGGTTTGGGGGTGAGACTAGTCGTTCACCAGCCTCAGCCCGACGGGCAGCTCTTCTCCGTAGAACGCCGCTTGGTCGCCAGCGGTGGCTGGTACGAACTCGCGCAGCGCGCGGACCCACTCTGCCAGCTGCTCGGCTTCCACCTGCATGCCTCCCTTGGCTGCCCTCTCCAGGCGCCGGACGATCTCCTCGCGCGCCGACTCGCTGATGTCTCGGCTGCGATCTCCGGTCACGCGAGCGAGGCTCACGGCGGCGCGGGCAGCGGCAGGCACCTCCTCCCACTTCTCCCGGGTCATGTGGTCGAGCCAGCGCTCGATCGTGCGCGTCGGCACCACGTGATGAGCGCTGGCGTACATGGGGTTG
>JAUILJ010000330.1 GCA_030433055.1 Polyangia bacterium | reverse complement strand
CGGGTCCGTTGCCGTACGGATCCAGAGTGGCGCTGGAAGTGGTGCCAGAAGTGGCGAGAGCCCTGGCCAATTTTGGTCAGGGCTCTTGGCTTTCTCCGTTTGCTTTTCTTTGGGGGGGGAGGTCCGCCGTTACTTCTTCATCACCCCTCGCACGATCTGATAGCCAATCGAAAGCGCGAAGTCGGAGCCACCGGTGGGGTTCTTGGGGATCTTCCTTGCTACGCCCAAATGGGTCTCGCTGAGATCTTCCTCGGCCTCGGATTTGGGCTTGGACGACTTCTTCGGCGCGCTACCCGGAGGCCCCTCAGCGGGGAGGTGGTTCTCCAGGTCACGTTCGCGAATCACGCCGAAACTCGTGTCTCGAGCGTACGCCGCCTCCACCAGGACATCGGGCTTGATGCCCTTCGCCTGAATCGCGAAGCCACTCGGGGTGTAGTAGCGCATCGTCGTGAGGCGCAAGCCCGCGCCTCCTGGCAGATCGAGGATCGACTGGACACTGCCCTTCCCGAACGTCGGTGCGCCCACGATCTTGGCTCGCTGCTGGTCCTTCAGTGCCCCCGCGACCAGCTCCGCAGCACTTGCGGAGTACTCGTTCACCAGCACGACCATCGGACCCGACTTGAGGGCGCCGCCAGGCTTTGCGCTCACCTCGTCCACGATCTTTCCGCGATGCCGTGTGGAATAGATCACGCCTGAGGTCAGGAACTCGTCCGCCACGGCGCTGCACTCATCGACGAGGCCGCCCGGGTTGTTCCGCAGATCGAGGATGGTGCCTTTCAGCGGGCCTGACGCCTGCTTGCGCAGGGCGCCAATCGCCTTGAGCAGCTCAGCGTGCGTCCCGCTCTGGAATGCCTTGATACGCAGGTAGGCGACGTTTCCATCCAACAGCTCGGAGGCAACGCTCGTGACCTGAATCACCTCGCGCACCAGGGTGAAATTGAGCAGCTTACTCACACCCGAACGGCGGATCGTCAGAATGATCTTCGTGCCGGGCTTGCCACGCATGTGCTTGACGAGGTCGTCGGTCGGCTTGCCGCGGACGTTCTCACCATCGATCGCCACGATCTTGTCGCCGGGGCGGATGCCTGCTCTTTCCGCGGGGGAACCTTCGATCGGAGCGATCACGGTGACCTGTTCGTCGCGCAGGTCGACCTCTACCCCCACGCCGCCGAAGCGGCCTTCGGTATCCGACTGAAACAGGCTGTAGTCCTGGGCTGGAAGGTAGGACGAGTGGGGATCCAACTCGGCGACCATGCCCTTGATCGAACCTTCGAGCAGGCGCGTGCGATCGACCGGCTCCACGTATTCGTTCTCCACCAGCACCAGCACCCGAGCGAGCTGCCCGAGAAATGCGTACGGGCTCTCCTGGGCAGCGACAGGCTTGGCCAGGGCGCTCTGGGCGCCGCCCGTGACCGCTCCTCCCGCGAATGCGAAGGCCACCAGGGCGCTGATGCGCAGCCAGCGTCCGAACCTGCCTCGAGGCGCGCACGCAGCGCTCGGAGCCAGCGCGCTCGGAGCTAGCGTGCTCGGAGCCAGCGTGCTCGGAGCCAGCGCGCTCGGAGCCAGCGCGCTCGGAGTGACAGCGTCGGCGTCGGTGTTCGCTGACGCACGAGCGGAGCCAGTGTGTTCGGCCCAGGCGAGTTCCACGCTGAGCGGGCTCGACGTGCCCTCGCTGGGTGAACGATCTGTCAGCGAGCCGGTCGACGCCGGATCGAGGCTCGGTGCATCCACGGTGGGAACCCGTTGATCTTGGGGCATACCCTTCCTCCCTTACCCCAAGGCCCCTACCTCAGGCCATTCGCCCCCGCATCCCGCACCGGTGTTGCAGGTCCGTTCCCTGTTTCCACCCAGGTACGTGGCACCCGACAAAGCACACCTGGCGACGGACGCGGCCCCACATCGTCCTTCACGCGCCGCATCATCGGCGCGTTTCTGTCGCTAGAGCGTTGCGTCGGCCAGAACCTGATTGATTACGGGGGCCTCTAGGTGATACGAAAGGAAGACTCAGGCGCGTTTGAGCCCAGAGATCAGTGCGGAGTCCAGACGAGCGCATCGAAGCGCACGCGACTTTGGGGGTGTGTGGCCCTCCCCGCGCCGGCTCTGGTATCACACAGCTCGGGGTTCAGTCGCTGGATCTGAGGTCCGGTAGCCAGAAGTAGGTCGCCTCGAAAGGTTACGATTGATAAACCACTCCCAAGCCTTCCACTGGCTTGGCTCCGCGCACCACCCCTGAGGCGGTGGCGGGCGAGAAGAGTCGATACGACGCCTAGAGGGTGCGAACAGACAACAGTTTCGTGAGTCGCCGGCGCGGCTCACCAGTTGGGTCCCGAGTTGGTGGCGCCAACGAAGTTGAAGGGTTGAAGCGATGAGCGAGAACAACTCCAAGGGCAGCGACAAGAGAAAGCAAAGTCTGTATTTTCCTGAGGCGATGCTTCAGGAGATCAAGGACGAGGCCGCTCGCCTTGACCGATCGCTGTCTTGGATTGTCCAGCGGGCGTGGAAGCTCGCGCGCACGGAGATCAAGAAGATCCCCAGCGTGAACGACATCGGCGACGACGACACGACCACCAGCGAATGATCGCTCGGCTGCGGTCGGCGCACGCTGTGTGAGTCCGATGCGCTGCGTGAGTCCGATGCGCTGCGTGAGTTCGATGCGCTGCGTGAGTTCGATGCGCTGCGTGAGTCCGATGCGCTGCGTGAGTTCGATGCGTCGGCCGGTTGGTTGAGCAAGCTGAGGGTTCTGGTAGCTTGCAGTGGTTCCTCGGGGGAAGGACCGCGCCTGCCCCGCGACAGGGTGTTGCTCGGAGTGGCGCGCTGCGGAATGCTGTGAACGCGATGGAAGAAGCGTTTGCGCGAGGCGAAGACGGCACGAGGCTCTATGTGCGCAAGCGCCGGGGCGCGTCCTCCACCACCGTGGTCCTTTGCGACGGCATCGTGTGCGATGGCTTCATCTACAAGTACTTGTGGGACGACATCGCGCACCCGTTCTCGGTCGCTCACTGGCACTATCGCGGCCATGGCCGTAGCGCGCTGCCTGTCGATCCCGAACGCATCGCGGTAGAGGACTTCGCCAGCGATCTCGGCTGTGTCAGGCGGCACCTCGGCGATCCGCCGGTGGTGCTCGTTGGCCACTCTTACGGCGCCCAGGTGTGCCTGGAGGCCTATCGGCAGCGACCCGAGGGAGTGAAGGCGATGGTGCTGATGTGCGGCACCTTCGGTCGCGTGACGCACACCTTCAAAGGCAGTGATTTGCTTGCCTCGGTGTTGCCCAAGCTGATCGACTTCGTGGTCGGCCATCCCAAGCTCGCCCGCGCGCTGTGGTCGAGGGTTCCGCCTCGAGTGGCTCTCCGCGTCGCCGTCATGACCGGTGAGATCGACGGGAGCGCGATTCGGGTCGAGGACATCGAACCCTATTTTGCTCACGTCGCGCACGTCGATTTTCCGATGTTCCTGCGCATGCTTCAGCTGGCTGGTGAACACTCGGCGGAGGATCTGCTGGCCGACGTTCGGGTACCTACACTCGTGATCGCCGGTGACCGCGATACCTTCACGCCTGCTGCGCTGTCTGAAACCATGAGCCACCTGATTCCAGGCGCGGAGCTCCTGGTAGTGCCCGGCGGAACTCATGTGACCCCGCTCGAACATCACGAGCTGATCGACATGCGGATCGCAAAATTCCTGGAGGATCACGGGGTTCACTGACGTCGTTCACTACCAGCAGGCTGGTGCTACAGTGGGCGCGTGAAGCCAGATCCTGAACTCGTCGGAGAATTGTTGGGCCTGTTTGCTCACGATCTGCGCAACCCGCTCTCGGCGCTGCAGAGCAACGCAAGCTTCCTCGAGTCCACGCCGGGGATCGACCAGGACAGTCTAGAGGCAATTGCCGACCTGTTGGTCGCGTGCGATGGCCTGGCTCACATCATCGATAACCTCGACGTTCTCAGCCGATCGCTGAAGGGTGGGGGCGAGGCCAGCGGGCGGCGTTTCACCACGGCAGCGCTGGTGCGTGAAGTGAGTGAGAAGAGTCAGCGCCTCTCCCAGAGCCATGGTGTCCCGATCGCGGTGAACGTTGCTGCGGACGTGGGAGGGCTGGAGCTGGCGACCGCCGGCGACGGGCTGGCTAGGGCGCTTGGCAACTTGATCGCGAACGCGTTGCAGCACGCGCCCCATGGCACTGGCGTGGAGGTGTCGGCGGAACAGCGCCCTGGAGAGGTCGCGATCTCGATTCGCGACAAGGGCGTGCGCATCGAACCCGAGGCGGCAGACGAGGCGTTCTCGTTGAAGGGCCAGATCAGCGTGAAGGCGTCCGGCATGGGGCGCTACGGCCGCGGGCTGGGCTTGTTCGCGGCTTCGGCTTCCGCGGCCGCCGTGGGCGCGCGAGTCGAGATCGGCGCGGGGCCGGAGAATCACTTCGTGCTCGTTTGCCCTTCTGCCGACTGAGCCAGCGCGCGAGCTAGGGCTGCAGGATCACGACTTCGTCTGGGTTGCGGAACAGGATCTTTCCGGTTTCCCCGGGGCAACCCCAGCAGCTCGAGAAGTGCAACCGCGGGCGGATCGAGTCGGAGTAGGCGAGCGCCACCGGCCCGGGTTCGTCGTACATGATGAAGCTTGAAGCGAGCTCATACTGCTTATCGTCGACTTGGCGGTAGGCCAGGACGAAGCTGGTGTCCTTGCCGCTGCGTGCGCTGACGACGAGATAGTTCGCCCCGGCGACGGGGTTCCACTCCAGCGCCTGTACGGTAAAGCCAAAGCCCTTTCGGTCCCCCGGGCCTCGACTCACTACCGTGTGCGCCGCCTCGGGCTCGCTGAAGAACACCAGGTCTTTCGCTAGCTCCTTCGTGTGCTCATCGGCGAGGAGCAGTTTCGTCAGGTAGTCACCTTTGATCTCCCGCTTCTTGAATGGATCCCCGGCCTTCGGCTCTTGGACCACGGCGGCGTTGGGTGCTCCCTTGCAGCAACGGAAGCCGATCTCCTCGCTCTGGGTGTCTGGGGCGGCGGTCCTTCGGGTCGCGCACCGGTGGAAGACGTCTGCTTCCTTACGGAAAGCTCCGCGCAGGATTGCGTCGCGGGCACCCTCTGCTTCCGGGTTCTTGTCGCTGGCGGTCCATTCTTTCAGGCTCGCCCCCAGGCCGAGGACACCCAGCGCTGACGCGCACTTGCGCGGCTCGTCTGCGCACTCCGGGTCCCAGCTCTCGCCGGTGGGGAAGCGGTTCGAGGCGGGGCCCTTGCACGCGCGCTCCCACTCGAGCTCCGTGCACAGCCTCGCGCCCTGCTTGGCACACAGCTTGTGCGCTTCGTCGCGAGAGACGCCGGTGAGGGGCGCTCGGCCCGGGTCGTTGGGATAGGGCAGGCGATCCATGGAGAACGCGCCGAGCTCCACCTGGGAGAGCCGCGGCTCCAGCTCCGGTTCGCGCCCTGGCTCGCCAGGGCGGCTCCCGGCGTTGAAGCTGCCTGCCGGGATGTCGACGAGCTCCCCCGCCAGCGGTGCCACCACTGGAGGGCGCTTGGGCGCGGCGCTGCTGCTCGCTGAGCCAGTGGGCGCGCTGGAGCTGGCCGGCGCGGGGCCATCCTGCCTGCCGCACGCGAACAGCAGCGGCCCCACCAGGGCAATGCTCAAGACTCGATGCGCCAGAAGCTTCGACACTGCGGGAGGGTGGTGGCAGTCGTTGCGATTTTCAAGCGTTCGAGGCAAAAACCGTCAGGCGAGATCCACGGCGGTTTACGCTGGATCGCGGCACCCATGCAGTCCTTCGCTGAGCAGCAGATCGCACGGCTGGTGCCGGGCACGTTTCGGCGCGTCTCACCCCAAGCCCTGCTTGAGGGTGCTGGCGCCTGGGCGCCACTGCTCGACGCCGCGCTCGATGCACCCATCGGCGGGTCCCTCCCGGACGCTCAGCGGATCGTCGTGGTGATTTCAGACCGGACTCGCGACGAGCCACGACTCGAGCTCTTGCAAGCGGTGGCGCGACGCTTTTCGCATTCCGAGGTGCGCGTGTTGGTGGCGAGTGGGACTCACACCCCAGACCTCGGTGCGCTGCCGAGCGAGCTGCAGGGGCTTGTAGCGCGTGCCCACGACGCCGCGGACCTCGGTCACACTCACGCCTTTGGCATCACTCGACGGGGCACGCCGGTCAGGCTCGCGCGCGAGCTCGCCGACGCCGACCTGGTGCTGTGCACAGGGCGCATTCGACCTCACTACTTCGCGGGCTACTCCGGCGGAGTGAAGGGCGTGTTCCCCGGTTGTGCTTTCCGGGAGGATATTATTCGAAATCACCGGCTCAAGGCGGAGCCACACGCACGCCTGGGCGTGCTGGATGAGAATCCGTGTCGCGAGGACATGGAGGAAGCCGCGCTCATGCTTGGAGAGCGCCTTCGAGTGCTCAACGTCCTCGCGGACGTCGATGGCCGGCCCGTGGCTGCTGCTTGTGGCCACGCCGTGCTCGCGCACCGCCAGCTTGCGGCGCGGGCGCTCGAGCTATTTCGCGTCGAGCTGGTCCCGAGCAGGGTGCTGGTCGTCGCCGACCGCTCACCGCTATCGGAGTCCCTCTACCAGGCTTCGAAGATGCTGGCCGTCGCTGAACTCGGAGTACTGCCGCACGGCACCGTGATCCTGGTCGCCGACTGCGCAGGTGGAACTGGACCTCTCGAGCGCGTCAATCAGGGGATCTTCGAGCTTGGACTGCGGCCCCGGCTCCCTCCGGGTGTCGAAGTACGTCTGGTGTCCGAGCTTCCGCCGGCACAGGTACGAGCCACGTATGCGGGCTTTGCCCAGAGCCTCGAAGCGGAGTTCGAGCGACTGGGGGTCAGCGAGCGCGAGCCCGCGCTGTTGGTATGGCGAGCCGGAGAGTGCGTTCCGTTGAAGGCCGAGGACGGCGCTGCGGTATACTGCGACTGACCGCATCGCGGTGCGCCGGCTGCGCTGCGCCCCGATCGCTGCGCCCCGCGTCGGCGCTTGGGCCGACGGTCGAGTGGAGGCGCCCGCGCCGAGGAAGGTGCTGAAGCCTGGAATCTTCCAACCCTGCGCTCCCGAGAGGCAGCAAACCAGCGGCAAACGTCTCGCGTGTGGCGTGAGCGCATTGCTCTTGGGAGCAACTCTCACTACCTTTACCGCCCCCTCAACATCCGGAGCGCGATGACCCAACGCAGCATACGCATCACCGGCAGGATTCTGCAGCTAACCGAAGATCAGGAGCTCCTGAAGCGGCAACTTGCGGGAGAGGACCTGCGATTCGATCCCGAGCGTAAGCTGATCGACAACATTTCCACGGATGAAATTACGCCCGGCTGGGTCTGCTACTATTTCGACGAGACCCTCGCGGACTACAGCCTGGTGGGATTGCGCGGAGGTGTGATCCAGAAGGACGACCTCAAGGGCGGCGGCTTCGGCGTCATCGTCAGTGGAAAATCCAAGGGCTGCGGGAGCTCCCGCGAGACGGCGCCCTACTCCGAACTCAAGGCTGGGGTCCAGCTGGTGATCGCCGAGAGTATCGAGAAGATCTACGGTCAGAACTGCCAGAACATCGGACTGCTCACCTCGACGGACAGCTCCCTCATCGAGCGCATCGAGCGGGGGGAGGAGATCCCAATCTCCGAGTTTACCAAGGGGCTCGATCCGATCAGCGCACAGATCGTCGAGTGTGGCGGGCTCTTCGCATACAACCGCGCGCGCATGGCGGGGGAGATCTCACCGCCCGCCGTGAGCACCGAAGCGCGCCCGATGACGCTGTGCGAGAAGATCATCGCGCGCCACGCCATCGCCGAACGATCCGTTCCGGCGCGAGCTGCAGCCCTTCGGCGGCAACACGCTGATCACCGGCGGGGTCGAACTGATCTTCCCGATGCCCTTCGTGGACGACAAGAGCCAGTTCCGGCCCGTGATCTTCTTCGACGTCGGCAACGTCTTCAACACGAAGTGCCCGGACGTCAGCCTCGTCTGCGACGGGCCCGACCTCGACGAACTGCGCATGTCCGTCGGTGCCGGCATGACCTGGCTCACGGGCCTCGGACCGCTGACCTTCGGCATCGCGAAGGCCCTCAACACGGGCCC
>JAUILJ010000329.1 GCA_030433055.1 Polyangia bacterium | reverse complement strand
CGGGCCGATCGAGGGGTGCCTCGTCCACTCGACGTCGCTGAAACGGACCTAGCTCCTGCGAGTATGGGGCGGGCGCCTGATATCCTTGCGGATATGCACCAGGATAGCCAGGCGCGGGCTGAGTGGGTGCGGCCGAGGGCGGATAGCCCGGCGGTGGATTCCGAGGTGGCGGGCTCTGAGTCGGCGCCGGGGGGAAGCCCGCCTGTGCCTGCGCCCAACCGACGGAGTGCCAGCTAGTCACCACACACGCGAACGCGATAGCGGAAAGCCAGTTGGCGCTTCGTGCGGGCATCAACGCGGCAGGTTAGACGAAGCCCCACATCGGGCAAGCGCTTCGGCGCTCGCGTTGCCCTGGTTTGGCCTATTCGTCGGGTAGGGTGGTCACGTTGAAGTCGAAGCTCTTGTCACCGCTACTGACCGTCACCTGGATCTTGGTCGTATCGACACGGCTGAAGGCGAGGGTTGCGCTCTTGCCCTTGGGAGTGCGCAGGACGTATTGCCCGGCTTGAGGAACTGCGTCGACCCAGCGCATCTGCACCCCATCGATCGCGAGATCCCACTGGCCGCCATTGGACTTCCACTGCTTGGAACCATCCACCTGAATGCCTTCGAAGAGGCCGCCCTCGAGCACGCTCTGGGTGCGGTCTCCGCTGCCAGTGCCCTGCTTGCCGTCCGAGAGCCGCGTCCAGGTCAGCTCGTGCTGGACTCGACGTTCCGCGTCGCTGAAATCCCAGGTGACGGTGGCGCTCCCCGTCACCGCGACTCGGCCATCGGACAGCTCCGTCCAGGTGTGATCCACCTGCACGTCGCCTGTGTCGTTGCGCACGACGGTCATGTGGTGATTGCCCGTGTACGTGTGGCCGCGGTAGGTGCAGTTGCCGGCCTTCGCGCCGTACGTCACATCCAGATCCCCCTTCGCAACCTGGATATCGGCGCAAGGGAGCTGGCTCTGGATGAACGTTCGCAGCTCATCGGCAGCCGCCTCCACCGCGTCGCCGATGGTGAAATGAGTGGCGATATCCACGCTGCTGGAAGTCAGGTTCATCGCCTGACTGCTGAGCTGAGATTCATCCAGGGCCTGCCGGGCCTCAGCGAGGGTCATCCCCTCCGAGTCCTTCTTGCAGTTGGGAAGCAGCGCCAGGGGCAGCGCTAGGGCAGCGGCGTAAACGAAAGTCCTCATCAGCCATCTCCTCCGGTCAGGAACTGAGAGTGCGAGTTGCACTGCGCATGCCAGGCATGAGCACTCCTGCGACTTGCTGCCCCGGTGAACCCACCCCCGAGCGCAATCGGCAAAATATCCCATGGAATCTCTCCGGCTACCAGCGCACCCGGATCGCCCTGAGCTGTCTTCCGGGATCGGAATGTCGGAGGACTGTCCTCGCAAGCTGGGGCTGGGGGTGAGAACGCGACTTCACGCTCCGCCAGACGCTTCAAGGATTGCTCAGGCGCCGCTCAAGCAACGGAAGGCGGCCCCTCCTAGGCTTGGTCTCCGCGATGGTTGGTGGGCACAAGGCGCTGACCTCGCTTCCGGCAGGCACTTGAACGAAGGAGGAAACATGCTCGATTGGCTGATGTCGCTGTTCGGTGGGGGTAACAAGTTCGGAAATATCGACCCCGACGACTACGAGACGTTCTGGCGGGCGAACCACGAGATCGACCAAGCCGAGCGGCAGAACCCGGATGCCCACAAGGCCGCCCTGAACAAGTACGGCGTGAAGAGCCAGGCGCAGTGGGACGATGTGCTCGGCGCGTTCACCGAGCGGCACCAGGCCAACCCCGACTTCGCGATGGCCGCGAGTCGAGTGATGTCTCAAATCCACATGGCTGAGTTGCCTGCGCAGTACCAGGTGAACCCGGCAGCCAACGCTCCCGTGGAGGGCGTGGATCTGAACCGCCTGGCGCTGATCGAGGCGACGGTGGAGAACGCGCAACCGCGGGGCCCTCAGGCGGTCGCGCAGGCCCTCCAGGGCTTTGGACTCGACGAGGCCGCCTATCAGCGTATCCGTACGGGATGGCACTCGAGGATGAGCGGTAACGCTGACGCGATCAGCGCCGCCACGCTGAGCTCCCAGTACCAGGCGTTCCTTGCCCAGGCTCGCGTCAGCGCAGCGCGCTAGCGGGCACCTCGGAAGAACCAAACGGGAGTACCCCTCTCCCCCAAAACCCGAAGCGCCGCGCGGAGTGAACCACGCGGCGCTCGTGTATTTGAGCTTTCACGGCGTGTGAGAGGCACGCGCGTGGGAGGCTCACTCCTTGGTGTCACCTCGAGCGAAGATCGACGCGACGTAGTTGAGCACGTCTGTGGCGCTGACCTCGTTGTAGCCGAAGTAGCGCATCAGGCGGCTCTTGATGATGTCGATCTTCTCCTGCGTCTCCTTGTCGACCACGGCGCTGACCAGGGTCTTGAGCTTGATGCTGTCCTTCTGGTCCTCGAAGAGCTTCAGCTCCAAGGCGCGGCGCAGTCTGTCGTTCGTCTGCCAGTCGAACTTCTTGCCTTCCACGGCTCGCGCACCGATGTAGTTCATGATTTCCCTTCGGAAATCGTCCTTGCGGCTCTCCGGGATGTCGATCTTCTCCTCGATCGATCGCATCAGGCGCTCATCGGGCTCTTCATCCTGACCGGTGTAGCGGTTCTTGACCTTCTCCTTGAGGGTGTAGGCCTTGATGTTGTCGATGTAGTTGGCGGCCAGCTTGTTGATGGCCTCCTCGTCAGCGCTGATTGCACGCTGAACCTCGTTCTTGACGATGTCCTCATACTCACGCTTCACCACGCCGATCAGCTCGCGGTAGCGCTTGCGCTCTTCGTCGCTGGTGATCAGCGAGTGATGATGTAGCCCCTTCTCGAGCTCGTTCAACACCATGAACGGGTTGATGGTGCCCTCGCCGGCGTCGCTCACGAGGGCGTTGGAGATCTTGTCTTGAACGTAGCGCGGGCTGACGCCTTCCATGCCCTCTCGCTTGCTCTCCTTGCGCAGCTCCTTGACCGTGTCCTGAGTGTAGCCGGGCAGCACCTTGCCGTCGTACAGCTTCATCTTTTGAATCAGCTGCAGGTTGTGCTTCTTCGGATCCTCGAGCCGCGTGAGCACTGCCCACATGGCCGCCACCTCGAGGGTGTGAGGCGCGACGTGCTTGCCTCTCACCTTTTCCGCGGAGAAATCCTTTTCGTAGATCCGTATCTCGTCTGAGAGGCGGGTGATGTATGGGATGTCGATCTTGATCGTACGGTCACGGAGCGCCTCCATGAACTCGTTGTTCAGCAGGCGCTTGTACTCGGCTTCGTTGGTGTGGCCGACGATGACCTCATCGATGTCGGTCTGCGCGAACTTCTTCGGCTTGATGCGGTGCTCCTGGGAAGCCCCGAGCAAGTCGTAGAGGAACGCTACGTCGAGCTTCAGCACCTCGACAAACTCGACGATGCCTCGGTTCGCGACGTTGAACTCCCCGTCGAAGTTGAAGGCGCGGGGATCCGAGTCCGAACCGTAGACCGCGATCTTGCGGTAGTTGATGTCACCGGTCAGTTCGGTGGAGTCCTGGTTCTTTTCGTCCTTCGGCTGAAAGGTACCGATACCGACGCGGTCCTGCTCGCTCAGCACCATGCGCTGCACCCGGATGTGATCGGCCACCATCTTGCTCCAGTCACCGTTGTACCGGTGCATGAGCTCCTTGAAGATGAAGCGGCTGGCGGGATCCAGGTCGCCGTCAACGCGAACCTTGTAGCGATCGTTGCCGAGTCCCAGGCGGCGGATGGCTTCGTCCCGCCAATCCCTGGGGATCAGACGCAGCGGCTCTTCGTGCATCGGCGACGGAAACTCCGTTTCCTCGACGCCTGCGAGCCCCGTGTTGCCGAGATTCACCCAGCGGAAGGTGTAGAGCGCGCCGTCCGGCGTCCTCGAGTAGGCCTCGACGCCCTTCTTCAGCAAGCGGGCGATCGTCGACTTGCTGGAACCTACCGGGCCATGGAGCAAGATGACCCGCTTCTCCGGGCCGTAGTTCTGAGAAGCCGCCTTGAGCACGTTCATCAGACGCATCAGCGGAATGTCCAGACCGAAGACCGCGTCTTTCCCACTGTCGACTTCGTCGCGGAAGAAGTTGTAGCGAACCAACTTCTTCTTGTTGTCGATGTACTCTTCGGTTCCGTACGAAATCACCATGTCGTAGACGCGCTGAAATGCGTTGCGCGTCACCTGGGGCCGCTCCCGGACGATCTTCAAGTACTCCTCGAAGCTGCCCTCCCACGACAGGTCACGATAGAGCTCGTAGTCCTGCATGGCGGCGATCTGGGCGACCATGCTGGTGTTCGTAGAATCGCTCATCTATTCCCCTCGATGCTCTGTGCCAGGCTGTAAACGTTGTCAGGGCCGTGGCCCTGCTGAGGCGGCCTCGCCGCTGTGTCAGTGGATGCTGCCCGCGGAGCGGACATAGGACGCCAACCCTTCACACGCTACTACCGCCCCACTGGGTTTCAAAGCGTACAAAGCCGCCGCCCCGACGCTTCTACTTGCGGCGCGCAAAGCGAGCGGGCGCGGCTGGCTCGCTGCGTCAGACTGTAGCTTCGGCAGATTTCGTGGCGCGCGGTGTGACACTCGTGAGCGAGCTGTGCAGCGCTCGCACGCTCGGGAATAGTACCGAAGGGGATTGACACCAGCCCTCACGGACTCGCGAAGGTCGCCAGCCCTGCCAGCATTTCTCCCCAGGCCGGTTTGGCGACGCCGTCGCGATCGTGCAGACCCAGCGAGCAGTACACTGCTTCGGCGCGCTCCGGGTGCGCGAGCGCGTCTCCCCCGAGCGTCAGACGAAAGTCAGCACAGCGCTGGGGAGCGGGATCATTCAACCCATAGACGCTGACGAAGGGAAAACGCCCACGCCGACCCTCCAGGGCCTGGAACAGGCTCGCGTAGAATGTGCGTTGCTGCTCCTGCGTCGCGGACGCCTCGAAGGACGACGGATAACCGACCCGATGCAAGACGATGGGCACGACGGCACCTCCGTCGTAAATTTCCACAAGGCTATTATAGACCGTGTCCAGATCGGAGACGACCACCGACGGCGGTTCCGGCACCAGGCCCGCGTCGAGGGGCACGTAGCTGACCACGAGGGCATCGCTCGAGCGGATCCATGTGGCAAAGGGCGACGCCGGCCCGTGCCAGCCGTCGTAGGTGAGACCGATCCCTACCTTGGCCAGAGGCGGAAGTGACGGATGCGAGCGAGCATAATCGAGAGCGCTCTGCATGCCCTGAACGAACCCGGCGCGAAGCGCCTGGGGGAGCGCGCGGTAGTAGCGATCCGACTCGAGCCCGAGGCTCAAGAAGCGGAGCTCGTCTCCAGTCAGATCGAGCACGGCGTCGATCACGACCCGCACCGCGCTGCGCATGCTGCTGGTGTTCCAGCCGAGCGCGTTCGACGGCCGCGCATCCACGGCGCGTTCCACCAGAGCGATACACAGCGAGAGCGTGGCCCCTGCGTCGCGCAGCAACTGGATCCGACGCTTCAGCGCGTCGAGCGCGGCGTCCTGAAGCTGGAGTTGATCATCGACCAGCTCGTCCCAGCGGACATCGATCGCGACGGCTCTGGAGCCCGCCGACAGGCTCTCCAGCTGCGCGATGCGCAGCGCGAGCGCGGGCTCCTCATCGCCCACCCGTGGCTCGGGCTCCACCCCTACCCGCACTGACGCCTTGGGCGCGTCCGAGGGTGCGTCCACCACCACGTCGCTGCTCGCGTCCTTTGGCATCCCGTCAGTGGCGGCATCGCGAGGGGCCGAGGTGTCAGCGCCCGCGTCCTCGCTCGGCTCGTTGACGAGCTCGGCGTCAGATCCGTTACAGGCAACGCACGCTCCCGTTACAAGCAAAGCCAGTACGACCATCCAGCGCACGCCCCGCATCCCGGAAGTTTACAACAGCAAGCGACCGCCAGCTTGCAAGGGTTGTCCAGACGCTGCTCTTCAGCCGCTTTCGATTGTTGCGATCTCGCACTGGCGCCTGTGTTCCCGACGCCACGCCCTATGCTTTACTCAGGATCCATCGCCTCCGGGCGCGAACCGGCCAGGTGCACTCGAGCGCGCGGAGCCGGTCGGAGAACCCATCGAAGTGAACACCGACTCCCCTGAACTGGTAGTGGCGCTGCCGCCCTCGCTGTCCGCATTGCCCAAGGCAGGCCCTCAGTCCCTGGACGACCCTAGCCTCTACATCAACCGCGAGCTGTCGTGGCTGGAGTTCAATGCTCGTGTGCTCGAGGAGGCGAAGAACGAACAGGTGCCGCTGTTCGAGCGCTTCAAGTTCCTGTCGATCTTCGGTGGGAACCTGGATGAGTTCTTCATGGTGCGCGTAGCCGGTCTCCAGGCGCAGCGTTCCCAGGAGATCGACGAACCACCCCCGGACGGCCGCACCCCGGACGAACAACTGGAGATCATTTCCACCCGCGCTCACGAGCTGATGGCCGAGCGGGACCTGATCTGGCGCGACCGGGTCAAGCCCGCACTGGCAGAAGCGGGGCGGGCCCTCGTGGAGCTCGATTCCCTGAGCCCCGACGAGCAGGCACGCATCGACAAGCACTTCGAGCGGAACATCTACCCGGTGCTGACACCGATTGCCATCGACCCGGTGCACCCGTTTCCGCATGTGCGCAACAAAGCGATCAACTTGGGGGTGCTGTTTGCGGGGGATGAACAGTCGGGGCCGCGCACCGGCCTGGTTCAGGTCCCCACCAGCTTGCCCCGACTACTCGAGGTGCGGGCCGAAGGCTTCGAGCGCGCCTTCGTCACTCTGGAGTCGCTGATCCAGCGCCACGTCCAGTCTCTGTTTCCACGCATGAAGGTGGACGGGCACTTCGCGTTCCGCGTCACGCGCAACTTCGACATCGAGATCGACGACGACGAGGGCGAAGACCTACTGCTGACCATGCAGGCGGAGCTGCGGCGCCGCGAGCGCGGCGAAGCGGTGCGCCTCACCCTGACCAACAACGTGCCGCGAGACGCGGTGCGCTGGCTGTGCCGTCAGCTCAAGCTGGACGCCAAGCGCGACGTGTACCTGGTCGAAGCGCCGCTGCACCTCGGGGACCTGGGAGCGCTCGTCGACGGCGACGCGCCCAAGCAGTTCCGCGACGAGCCGTTCTCTCCGCAGTACGTGCCACCGCTGCGTGATAGCGAAGACATCTTCGCGACCATCCGTGCCCGCGACTTGATGCTCCACCATCCGTACGAGTCGTTCGAAGCGGTGGTGGACTTCCTGACCCGCGCCGCAGAAGACCCCCAGGTGCTCGCCATCAAGCAGACCCTCTACCGCTCAGGCGGTGAGTCCCCACTGGTGCGCGCACTGCAGCGCGCCGCCGAGATGGGCAAGCAGGTCACCGCGCTCGTCGAGCTCAAGGCGCGCTTCGACGAAGAGAGCAACATCCAGTGGGCCAGGGCGCTCGAGCGCTCCGGCGTCAACGTGATGTACGGCCTGGTTGGGCTCAAGCTCCACGCCAAGGTGTTGATGGTCGTGCGCCAGGAGAAGCTGGGACTCCAGCGCTACGTCCACCTGGCGACGGGCAACTACAACCAGCAGACGGCGAAGCTCTACGAGGACCTCTCGATTTTTACCACACGGGAAGACATCGCGGAGGACGCCACGGCGCTGTTCAACTTGCTCACGGGCTACAGCGCCCCCGATGGCTGGAATCAGCTGCTGGTAGCGCCCCTCGGCCTCAAGGAGGCCGTGCTCGGGCTGATCGAGCGCGAGGCTCGCAACGCCGCGGCAGGAAAGCCGGCGCGTATCATCGCCAAGATGAACGCCTTGGTCGATCCCGACGTGGTCGCGGGGCTCTACGCGGCATCGCGCGCAGGGGTCGAAATTGATCTGCTCATCCGTGGCATCTGCTGCCTCCGACCCGGCGTGCCTGGAGTCAGTGAGACAATCCGGGTGCACGCGGTGATCGACCGCTTCCTGGAGCATGCACGGGTCTTTTGCTTCGAAAACGCGGGAGAAACTGAGGTGTTCTGCGCCAGCGCCGACTGGATGCCTCGCAACTTCGAGCGCCGGGTCGAGGTGATGTTCCCGATCCTGGACGGCAAGCTCAAGA
>JAUILJ010000328.1 GCA_030433055.1 Polyangia bacterium | reverse complement strand
CCGCGTAGTGCCTTCCCGAGCACCCGCTCAGCGGGCCGCGCCGGTCTCCGGCGCAGCCCGGCCGGTGGAAGGCATGCCAGACTTTTCTGGCAATATTTGCCGCTGAAGCCTGGTTGACTGGTCGCCGCGGGTTCTGGGCACTAGATTTCAGCTCTCCCCGGCGCATTGCTGGGCTCCCCGAACCGGAAGACGATGGAACTCCTCTACTATGCTGGTTTGGCCTTCCTCGGAGGCCTGATCCTGAACGTGATGCCGTGTGTGCTTCCGGTGCTCACGCTCAAGGTTTTTCACCTGGTCGATCACTCGGAGAACGACGCGCGGACCAACCGGATGCACGGTTTGTCCTACACGGCTGGCGTCATCCTCACGTTCCTGGCCCTGGCGGGTGTGCTGATTGGCCTCAAGGCGGCCGGGCACGCGGTGTTCTACGGCAAGCAGTTCCAGAACACGACGTTCCTCGCGGTGATGGTCACGGTGTTGACGGCCTTCGCGCTGAACTGCTTTGGGGTGTTCGAGATCACCGTGGGCATCGCCGGTGGCGAAGGGCGTGAGGGATACGGCGGCTCCTTCGTCAACGGCATCCTCGCCACCATCCTCTCGACCCCGTGCTCGGCTCCGATCTTCGGGCCAGCGGTCGCCTACGCGCTGCTCAAGGCCCCTCCGTTCCACACCCTGGTGATCTTCGGCGTGTCTGGGTTTGGCCTGGCGTTGCCCTTCTTGCTCGTCACCCACATCCCCGGGCTCAAGCGCTTCCTGCCCAGGCCAGGGGCATGGATGGACACGTTCAAGCACGTGCTCGGCTTCACCCTGCTCGCGACAGCGGCGTGGCTGCTGGGCATCTTGATGAACAAGCTGCCCGAGACCTCCAACACGAACTTCCTCTATTTCCTGGTCGCGGTCTGCATCGCGCTCTGGATGGTCGGGCGCTTCGGCAACCTCATGCACAGCCTCGCGCGGCGCATAGGCACCCGGGCCGTGGGCACCGCGCTCGTCGTGGCGGTGGGCTTCTGGCTGCTCGACATGACGCCCAAGAGCGTCCTGGAGGCCAGAGCCAAGGCCGCAGCGCTGGCTGAAGGCGGCCCCGCGGCGGGCCTCCCCCCCCAGAACTCAGCGCAGGCCGGCGGAAACACGGCTACCAGGGAAGCACCCGTGGTGAAGGACGGGCACATCAACTGGGTCGCCTACGACAAGGCGCGGATCGCCGCGGAGCACAAGCGGAAGCGGCCAGTGTTCGCGGACTTCACCGCCGAGTGGTGCGTGAGCTGCAAGGCCAACGAGAAGGCCGTGATCGAGACCGAGGGCACGCGGTCGCTCCTCGCGGAAACGAATATCTTGCCGATGAAGGCCGACATGACCGACGAAGATCCCGTCCTGGAGAAGGAAATGCAGCGGCTCGGCCGCAGCGGCATCCCGATCTACGTGATCTACTTCCCGGACGGCACTCACAACTTGCTGCCCGAGATCATCACGTCCGAGTCGCTCCACGGCGCGCTGAAGGCCGCCTCCGAGCGCTACCCGAAGGACGAGTTCGCGCCGACCGCTGGCTGACTCAGCCCTCGTCCAGATCTTCGGCGATATAGCTCAGGATCACGTCGTCGAGGCTCTGCTCGCTGATGCCGCCGCCAAAGATCGAGCCCTCATCGGGCCGCGACTCGAAGATCGCCGCAGGGCGAGACGCCGCATAGCGACCGGCCTCGTCCGCCTTCGGCTCAGCAGCCACGGGCGTGCCGTGCACCGGTGTATTCTTCACGTCCTGCTCTGGCCGCTGGAGATGTGAGTCGACGTCGATGTCCAGCTCACGACCAGCGACCTTGCGGGCCAGCGCGCGCGCCTGTTCGGGATCCACCTTCTGAAGGTTGGGATTTGACAGTCGCTTCGGGCGCTCCTGGGGAGCCGGAGCCGCCTCGGGGCTGGACGGAGGCCCTTCGACCGCTCTGGGTGGAGGGGCTGGCAGGGGGTGAGGACCACAAATACCCTCGATCAGCTCGTCGAACTCACCACCGCGAAGGGCGATGAACATCGCCTTGTGCTGATCTTTCATCAGCCGGCGCACCACCTGAGGCGTGTCGTCTCGCCCGACGTGCTCCGTGTAGGTGGTCTTCTTGCTCTTGACGATACGACCCCCGTCCGCGAACAGGTGAGTGATCACGTGGGGTCGCTTCACGCCCGAGTCTTCCGTTTGGATGTGGAAAACTCTGCCGCGATGCTTGACGTTGTTGTTGAATCCGAGCAGCGGAGGCGGCGTCTTCGGCACGGGACGGCTCGACAAGAGGCTTAGGGTAACACAGCCACGCTAGCACCCGGAGACACTACGTAGCGACTTTGTTCGCTCTGCTCGGCCCGTGGAAACTCGAGGACCTGATGCCTTGCGCACCGGGTTCTCGAAGATCGTTGGGTGCGCAGCACGCACGACGTTTGGTTGCGACCCCCGCGCGGGTTGGTTTCTTCGATTGGAGCCCGCGCGCAGTGGCCACACCGAAACACTACCACGCAGGGAAGCGTGTGCGCTCCTCCGCAGCATCCAGGCACCGTGATTCAGCGGACCCAGCAGATCGGCCCAACCCCAAACGACTGTTCGTCTCGGCGGAGCCAGCTAGTCGTCTCGGCAGGCACCCGGGCGCCGCGATTCGCGGGGCCTAGGCGGCGCCTTCGTCCAGGCGTCGCATGCCCTCGAGGAGCAGCGCCTCTGGGCTGGCGTTGATCACCCGGGAGGTCGCCTGGAAGTTGGGATCGAGCACGAAGTCGCCTTCGGTCAGCCCCAGCATCGCGTAAAACGCCTCCTCGCCGCGCAGGCGTCCCCACATGGCGTTGTGGATGTCGCCCTTCACGAAGTGGATCTCACCCGTCTCGCCCTTTGCACGGATCTTCAGCGAGCCCGTCTTGCGCCCGTGCCAGAGCACCTGAACCATGTCGGGCAGGCCCATTTCCACGAGTGATCCTGAGACACCGCGGTTGCCGGTACGGCCCGCGTGGCGCTCGAGGATCTGCTTGAGCTTCGCAACCAGCAGATCCGCGGCCACCGGCTTCGTCATGTAGTCTGCAGCGCCGAGCTCGAACGCGCGCTGCGCGTCGGACCGTCCGGTGCGCCCGGTCACGAACACCCAAGGCACCTCGTGGCCCCACTCATGCTTGCGGGCCTCCGCAAGCAGCGCAAAGCCATCGGCTTTGCCCAGGTCGAGCTCGCTGATGACGATCTCCACGTCGCCCTTTTCGAGCATCTTCAACGCTTGCTCGCCGGTGCGGGCCACCTTCACTTCAAAGCCCTGCTCCACCATGCGCAACTCCAGCACCGTGGTCTCCTCGGGGTCGGAGTCGACCACCAGCGCGAGGTGACGATCCGCGAGCAAACGCGCCTTGAGGTCGTCTCCAGTCACCGTGTGCCGGAAGAGGTCGACCAGGTTCGGGTCGAAGACTTTCTCCTTGTAGCGACTCAGGACCTCGCAGGCTTGCACCGGCCGCAGCGTCCGCCGGTAGGGATTCCGGGGGTTCTGCGTGAGGTCCGCATAGGTGTCCGCGATGGCCAGCATGCGTGCTCCGAGGGAGATTTCCTTCGCTCGCTCACCGCCAGGGAGGCCAGTCCCGTCGAAGCGCTCATACATCTGCTCGACGGCGCGCGCCGTCTCCCGGGGAAGGTCCACGGCTTCGAGCAAACGCAGCGGAGACTTGTAGAGTTTCTTCGCTGCGACTCGATGGCCTTCGTACTCCGCGACGTTCAACGCGGTGAGGTGGTAGGCGCTCATCTTGCCGAGGTCGTGGATATAGCCAGCGAGCACCATGGCTGCGCGGTCCTGTTCGCTGAGCCCGATGCGCTCGGAGATCTTCTTCATCAGGCGAGCGACGTGCGCGGAGTGCCCACGCAGGTCAGGCCGGGAGTTCTCCAGCAGACTGATCAAGACGTTGAGCGTCTCGAGATACGAATCGCTCGTGGCGCCACCGCGAGATGCAGATCCGGACGCGCGCTGCTCCTTCAGGTCGCGTTCATCGAACATCTGTACGCGGCCGCGCTCGTCAGCCAGCGAGAGCGACATGCTCTCTTCGCTGACGAGGTTGCGCTCGTAGACGTTGAGCATGGTCGTGAACTGCTCGTGCGCGGAGCGGTCCAGCACGGCGAACGCGTGGATGTCGCCGTTGTATGCCTTGTTGATCGCGGCTTTCACCGAAGCGGGTCGCGCGACGAACGCGTGGACTTCCTTCAGGCTGGCGGCGAGCTTGATCTCCTGAATCGCCGCGACGTTGTCGGGATCCGCCATGACCACGCTGAGAGCCTGCTTCTCGTGGTCGAAGAGCACGGGAAAGATCGTCTCCTTCTCCGCCAGTTGCTTCGGCACCTTGTCCAGGGTGAAGCGGTCGATGTCAGCCTTGGATAATTTCTCCGTGGAAACGAAGCGCGTCTTGTGAAACGCAGCCAGAAACTTCAGAAGCTGCACCTCGTCCAGGGCGTTGGTCTCGATGACCGCTTCCTCGATCCGACCACCCATGCGTTGGTGATAGGCGATGATCGCCTCCTGCTGCTCCGGGGTAATCAGCCCCTTTGCCGCCAGGCGCTCCACCATGCGAACGTTCCCCGTCGGATGCATAACTCGGACTTCTTCTCACCCTCTGTGTGCTTGAGCGTGGTCCAGCGCGGACTGCCCACGGTACCCGGCGGGAGGCCAGACACAATCTCAGTTCGACGATCGCCGCCGCCTCCCACGGCGAGACGCCACGACGCTCCTTCTGTTCTACATCAGCAGGCGCCCCTGGCGCTCCCCTCAATGCTCCCACACCGAGCTACGAATGTCGGTCGTCAGTTCGGCGGCTGGTCATGCGCAGCCCTCAGAGGCGGGTTGGCATCGCGGCAGGCTGCCCCAGACCCGAAGCGTGGCAGGCGCCTGGTTCAGCCCAACCGAGCTGGAGGCCGAGCGCCGCTTGCCTGCCGCCTCGAACCCCCAGGAACGCGGTGCATCAGACGCCCGACCCGGTCGGGCTTCCCCTGACATTCGAGCGCATTGGGCACCGGGGTGGGACCGCCGGAGGAGCAGCAGCTTTTCACGCAGAGCCGCGCTTGACTCATTGGGACCTGGCGGCTAGAAGATGCGCCCTTCATTCGCCAGGACGGAGAACCGCACGTCGAGTCCCTCCCCACTGCGCATCTGAAGTTCGCGCCGCTCCGGCGCGAAATACTTAGTTTCGCCCCCTCAATTGGGAGCGAGCTCTCGGGCTCCAGGGCTGGCCTCTTCAGGTGGTCCAAACCGCCCGGCGCTCTGGTCCAGGCAGGTCCGGCGCGCGTCGCCCTCCCGAATCAGAGCAGAATCGTCAACCAAGCGCGGCATCCAGCCCGCGCCTTTCACTGGAAATCCAGTAGTCGGATAGAACATGCGTACGTTCGTGGCCAAGCCGGCCGAGGCCCAAGCTACTCGCAAGTGGTGGGTCGTCGACGCCAAAAACAAGTCCCTCGGTCGTCTGGCGAGCGAGGTAGCGAAGGTCCTGCGTGGCAAGCACAAGGCGACCTTCACCCCTCACGTCGACACCGGTGACTTCGTGGTCGTGATCAACGCCGAGCAGGTGAAGGTCACGGGGCGCAAGTTCGACGACAAGAAGTACTACCGCCACAGCGGCTTCCCGGGCGGCATGACCACCCGCAGCTTCGGTGAGCTGATCGCGCTCAAGCCAGCGGCTCCCATCGAGCTCGCGGTGAAGGGCATGCTCCCGAAGAACGCCCTTGGCCGGAAAATGATCAAGAAGCTGAAGGTGTACGCCGGCGCGGAGCACCCCCATGCAGCGCAGGCTCCTGCGGAGCTTTCGTTCTGAGCACCCCCTGAGCAGCCTGCAAGAGAAGCGAGTTTAGAAGATGAGCGAAGCGGCAGAACAAGTCAGCACCCCCAAGGCGGCGCCCGCGGCCCCCTGGTACGCCACCGGCAAGCGCAAGCGCGCCGTGGCTCGCATCTGGTTGCGTCCCGGTAACGGCGAGATCGTCGTCAACGGTGAGCCTCTGGACGATTACTTCGAGCGCCCCACCTCGCGCATGATCGCGCGCCAGGGCCTGGAGCTCTTGGAGATCAGCGACAAGTACGACGTCCTGGCGACGGTGGCCGGCGGTGGGCACAGCGCCCAGGCCGAAGCCATGCGCCACGGCATCGCTCGCGCACTCCTGGTGGAGGACGGCGAGCGTCGCCGCACGCTCAAGCGTGCTGGCTACCTGACTCGCGATGCTCGTGAGAAGGAGCGTAAGAAGCCCGGCCAGCCCGGCGCCCGCAAGCGCTTCCAGTACTCGAAGCGCTGAGCCGCAGCCCAAACATCAGGCTGCAATTCACGACACGCGGCGCCCGGAATCCGGAGCGCCGCGTTGTTGCATTTGAACTGCAAGCGAGCCGCAGGAATCCCCACGGAAATAGACAGAGCGGAGACACATCAGCATGAGCCAGGACACGCTGCGAGTCGGCATCGTTGGAGCCGCCGGATACACCGGCGCCGAGCTGCTCAGGCTGATTCACCGCCATCCCCGACTGGAGCTCGTCTGGGTCGCAGGGAACAGCAACGCGGGGCGGAAGCTGAGCGCAGTCTTGCCTGGGACCCTGGGAGTTCAGGGGATCGGAGAGCTGGAGATCGAGCGCTTCGAGGCCGCAGACGCGCAGCGGCTCGCCGAGCAGCTGGACGTTGTCTTCTGCTGCCTCCCCCACGCGAAGAGCGCGGAGGTGGTATCCAGCCTCTACGCTGCCGGGCTCCGTGTAGTCGACCTATCTGCTGACTTTCGCCTCAGGAGCGAAGAGGACTACCGCACCTGGTACGGAGAGCATCCCGCCGCAGCGCTCCTCGGCGAAGCGGTGTATGGGCTGCCGGAGCTACACCGGGAAGCGCTGCGCGACGCGCGCCTGATCGCAGCCCCCGGTTGCTACCCCACGAGCGCCCTGCTGCCCCTCGCGCCGCTGGTGAAGAGCGACCTGCTGGACCTGTCTGGCCCCATCATCGTCGACGCGAAGAGCGGCGTCAGCGGCGCGGGGCGCACGCCGGGTCCCGGCACACACTTCAGCGAGACCAGCGAGGGCATACGTGCTTACAAGGTGGCTGGCTCGCACCGGCACACTGGCGAGATCGAGCAGGAGCTCAGTATTGCCGCAGGGCAACGCGTACAGGTGGTATTCACGCCACACCTGGTCCCGATGACCCGCGGCATCCTCAGTGTCGCCTACCTCAAGCCAAGGGCTGGGGTGGACGCCGAGCGCTGCCGGGGCGCCGCGAGGAGCTACTACCCCGAGGGCGGCCTCGTGAGCGTGATGCAGGACGAGCTGCCCGACACGTTGTGGGTGCGCGGTTCCGTGCGGGCACACGTGGCCTATCGGCTCGACCCACGCACGGGCACGCTGATCGCGTTTGGAGCCATAGACAACCTGACGCGAGGAGCCTCGGGTCAGGCGCTGCACGCCCTGAACGTCGCGCTCGGCTGGGATGAGGACCTCGGGTTACCGCAGCTCGGCCAGTTCCCGTGAATCCGACGTCGGCTGGACGTTTCAGCCGCGCGACCTGGGCACGTGAACGCGAGCGGAACCGGGAGCGCGAGCGCGGCGCTGAGCGCGCTCACGAGCCGGAGCGCGCGCCTATTGCCCAATGAAGCCGAGTGCTTAGACCCCATGGCGGCCGGATGTCTGCGCCCGCTCCTGCCACCGGTGCGTCAGTAGGCGCGGGGGGAGGTAGACCCAGCGCGCGTCCCCAGGGCTATGCTGTGAGCCTCGCGTCCCACCCCGGGCTCCGAGCCTCCTGCATGGACTCCCCCGTGGTCCAGGCTTCGAGGATGCCACAGGCGATACATACCCATGAGTTCCCCGTTCAAACTGCGCAGTGACTTCACGCCTCGTGGCGACCAACCCCAGGCCATCGAGAAGCTGGTCAAGGGGATCGAGCAGGGACACCGGTGCCAGACACTGCTTGGGATCACCGGCAGTGGCAAGACGTTCACCGTCGCGAACGTGATCCAGAAGCTGGGGCGCCCCACCCTGATCATCGCGCCGAACAAGACGCTGGCGGCGCAGCTCTACGGGGAGATGAAGGATCTGTTCCCCGACAACGCAGTCGCGTATTTCGTCAGCTACTACGACTA
>JAUILJ010000327.1 GCA_030433055.1 Polyangia bacterium | reverse complement strand
CGAGCCAGCGGGAGAAGCTCGGGACGCGCAGCGTGGCTTCGGCGACCGTGCTGCGGAACGAGTAGTCGAGCAGTAGCACCTCCTCCTCGGGCGCTTCGGCTTCCACCGGGTGGATGGCGAAGAAGGCGGGGGAGAGATAGCGCAACGCACGCTCCGCCAGCTGCGCCTTCTTGAGCCGACGATCGGGCCCTGGCTCCGGCACTGGACTCAGCGCCTCCCAGGCAGCGAGCCAACGCAGCTTGGGGTGCGAAGCCAACAAGCGGTGCAGCAGCGTCGTCCCTGTACGCTGGAGGCCAGCGATGACGATGGGCGCGCGGATCTGCTCACGTTCAATCTCGGGGTGGGCCGCGTACAGCGCCTCGAGGCGCAGTCGGTTCTCCAAGACACCGCGCAGCCGGGTGCGGGTGATCAGCGCTCCAGCGGGCGTTAGGTATGATTCCGTGCGGATACTATGAAGCAGGCGCTCGAGTGGTGGCAGGAAGCTCTCGTCGCCGAAGTCTGTGAGCCCGGTGTTGCGGCGCGCGGCGTCGAGCAGCTGGGCCACGTCGAAGCCGCGCGCCAACCAGTCGGAGCCTGGGCGCGCGAGATGGTTCAGTGCGGCGACAGCGCGGGGGCGATGAGGCTTGGTGGGAAGCATCAGGCGGGCCGCTGGAGCTCTGCGGCGAGCTCGGCCAGGGTGACTACGCGGGTGCGTGGCTGCGGTGTGCTCGCCGCTCTTACCCAACGGAAACACATCGTGCCGCGATCGTGGCCGCAAGTGTTGATCCAGTTCGGGTGCCCAGGATCTACGTGAGCGACCACGATTCGCACACTGCCATCGGGCTCGTAGCTGGCGGTGTGCTTGTTCACGTGGATGGTGAAGTAGCGGTAGTCCAGGGACTCCATCCAGTGGTTGTTCAGCTGGAAATTCCACGCGTCGCACTCAGGGACCGGGGTTTCGATGACCAGCGCCTGGTCTGCCTCGAGCCGCCAGTACGAGTGGTAGTAAGTGATGTTCGGATCGCCTCCGAAGGCGCGCGACGTCTCAGCGCTGAACTCGGGTAGTTGATTCGTGTGGGCCTGGAAGCCTTCCGCCCAGCTGGCGAACAGCGCGGCGGCGCCGAGCACCAGCGCGCTGGATTGGCTGAGCCCCTGGTCGATGCGCTGGGGGGTGAGCGGGCTCGGCCTCGCGGCTTCGTCCAGCAAGCCGAGCTGCAGCTCGGCGGGAACCTCGTTTGCGTGGTCGAGGAACGTTTGTCGGATGATCAGCGTGCCCGTTTCGTCGGTCATCGGCAGCCAGTTTCCCGGATGGCGCTGCCGACTGATGATGAGCTCGAAGCTTCCGTCCGGCTCGAAGGCCATGTCCTTGGCCTCGATGTAGCCCGTCGGAGGCATGCCCCCACCCTTTCCGTAGTGCCCAACCTGGGTGGCAAAGGCCAGGTAGTGCACCGAACCTCGGTTGCCCCGAATGACGTAGTCCCGATCCCCACGCAGCGGTGCGTTGAAGTAGCGATTGTCCGGATTGTCTGCACCCATCTTCGCGGTCTCGTGCACGACTCGACCGAGCGACGGAGCCAGTGGGTCCGAGTTCTCGACGAACGTCTCGAGCGCCGCCCGCAGCATCCGGCTCAGATAACGGTAGCCCTCGGCGCGGTCCAGGGGACCGCTGGGAGCGCCGTCACGGGTGATGATGCTCCCCGCGAGCTTGAGCTGGTCACAGAACTCCTCCCAGAGCCTGCCGTCGTTGACTCGCTGCTCACTCTCTTCTGCTGTGCGTTCGACGAACATCGTGGGTCTCCTTCAGGGGCGTAGGTAAATCGCGGCCGGTGGCTCCACCGCTGCGTCGAGGCGCCGGAGTAGGCTTTCGGTGGCGTCCCACAGGCCTCGCCCGGCTTCGGGGTCCAGCGCCCGTTCTGACATCGGCTTGCATTCTTCCACGTGGAAATACCGCCCCGTTTCACCTGCAAAGGTCGGGTGAGTGCCCAAGGCGACCAGCGGGAGCGCCGCTGCTTCTGGGGAGCGAAAGCCCAGGCGCATGACCAGGTCCAGCAGCGGGCGTACGGCTGCGGGGGCCTCGCGCGCTATCCGGGAGTTTACCGGGCCAGGGCAAACCGCCCAGATCGAGACGGCGCTGGGATCGAGGCGCCTCGCGAGCTCCGCGGCGAAGGTACAGATCAGCAGCTTGCTGTGCGCGTACTGCCGCATACCGTGAGCCATGCCGAAGTCCACCCAAGCTCCAAGACGAGACAGGTCGACGGGAGCAGCGCTGCGGTGAGCTTCCGAGGACACGAGTACGACCCGAGTCTGCTTGCCCGGGCGGAGGCGCTCCGAGGCGAGGAGCTGGCGCAGAAAGGCGAAAGTTGCCAGATAGTTCACCCCGAACATCGACTCGAGGCCTTGCTTGGTCGGACGGCTCTCACGAGTCATCACGCCCGCGTTGAGCACCACCAGGTCCAGCGATCGAGGCTCGAGCCAATCGACCACCGAAGGCAGCGTGGTCAAGTCCGCAAAATCTACCGGGAAAACCTGTGCGCTCTGATGGAGGGATGCCGGTGTGCGGCCGCCCCGGGTGGGCAGCCAGAGGGAAGCCCCAGCGTCCGCGAGCTGGGTTGCGACCGCTTGACCGAGGCCGCTGGTTGCCCCCGTAACCAAGCTTTCCCCGCGAAAGCTGGGTGCGAGCGACTGACGAGCCTCCGGATCGTCGAGGATCTCTCGCATACGCCGGGTCAGCGCAGCGAGTTCGGTCGGCTGGGATCCCAGAGACGTTCCAAGCAGCGAGCGGACCCCGGGGATGCGTTGGGCCAAGCCGGCCAGCGTCGCGGAAACTGGGTTTGTGTGACTCGGCTTTAGCACCTGGCTCGCTCCGTGATACTCATGAAGACAGCGTGTCCCCGACGAGTGATCGAGTCCCTACGCGCATCCGCATCCTGGATGTTGCGGAGCAAGAGTTTGCCATCCGTGGCTATCGCGCCGCGTCCCTCAGTGACATCGCTGACGGCGTCGGTATTCGAACGCCGTCTCTGTACAAGCACTTCGCTTCGAAGCAGGCGCTGTACGAGGCGGTGCTCGACCGCTTGTTGCTGCCCTTCGCCGAGGCGCTGCAAGAGCTCGTCGTACCGCCGACCAACGTCGCCGAGGCCGAGAGCAACGTGCTGCGCATGTTCCGCCTGTACGTGACGCACCCGAACTACCCACGCATCCTCGAGCACGCCACGCTGGCAGGCGGCGAAGAGCTGGCGAGCGTGATCGCGCGGATGTCGCCCATGCTCAGTCGCTCGGTGGAGACCACGGTGGGCGAGCCCAACATGGCCGCCAACATGGTCCTCGCGTTCCATCACATGTTGGGTGGCTACGTGATCAGCGCGCCCTTGCTCCAAGGTTGGACCGGACGCGATCCGTTCAGTGGGGACGCGCTGGCGACTCAAGAGCAGTTGCTCAGCCTGCTGTCGCGGCTGGTCTGGCAAGCGCTGTCCCAAGCCTCTCAGTAGCACCAGCGCGTCAGTCGTTGCCTCGGGGCAACAACCCGGGAGATGGTTTGCATCGGCGCCCGGCGCGCGCGACCGTTCGATCAGTGAGCGATCCCCCACACCGAGGCTACTACCAGTTAGCCGCCGCCACGGCAACGCGTCCAGTTGCTGAGTCTCTGGGTATCCGTTTTCGTCGGATCAGTGCTGTGCGGGTCGCCAACGCAGCTTCCGGAACCGACGGGCTTCAGCTGAGCCCGTCGGGTGCCCAGTGCGTCTCACCCCCGAACTCTGTCGAGGCCACTGCCGCAGCTGACGACAGCGATCCGGGGTGAGCCTGCGCTGTCCCGTGAGAGCGCTAGCTGGCCTCGGAGCCCGCGGGCGCCTCGGGATCTGGAGGCGCTTCTTCCGCCTGGGCTCGAATCACACCGAGGCAGAACTCCTGCCACTTGCGCCGCATCGTGGTGCTGTTCTTCAGCTCCGGCACCATCGCCCCCGCGATGGATATTCCAGAGATGAAGGCCGCGGCGCTCTTTGAATCCTCGGGGAGATTGGCACCGGAGCGCGACGCGAGCTTCTTCAAGCGCCCGATCACTTCGAGCGCGTCGGCCCGCAGCTCCTCGAGGTGCGGGCTCAGAAACAGCTTGCGTGCGTTCTCTGACTCAGGGAACAGCAACGCGAACGCCGAAGGGCGCTGTTGAGCCAGCCGCACCGGCACGTCCAGTGCTTCGCTCAGCCCGGGCGCTTGTGCGACCCGTTCCGTGAGCTCGTCGATGGCCTCCGCCGCGAGGCTCAGCACCAGCATCTCGAGGGACTCGAAGTAGCCGTAGATGGTCGCGCGCCCGAGCTCCGCCTTGGCTGCGACCTTCTCCACCGAGAAGCGCGCCCAGCCTTGCTCTTCGGCGACTTCCCAGCCGGCCTTGAGGATGGCGCTGCGGCGCGCAGCCCGCTCCCGTTCCCGACGTTCGTCGATGCCCATGCCTCGATTGGACTGCTTTGCGGCCCAAGTCGTCAAGCGGTGGCGCCAGGCACTCACGGGCATGGCACCCCCTGCGGCAGGCAGAGCAGGCTCGAGCCCAGCACGCAGCACGTCGGATTCGCGCCGCCGCACTCCCAGCAGCCGCTCGCGTACTGGAAAGGTCTACAGGTTCCTGCGCTGCAGACTTCGCCGCTGTCGCAGCGATTTCCACAGGCCCCACAGTGTTGATTGCTTTGCATCACATCCACACAGTCCCCACCACAATCGGTTTTGCCGCTGGAGCAGGAGAACTTGCAGCTCCCGGCTTGGCAGCGACTTCCCAAGCCGAGGAGTCCGCAGCCGCTGTTGCAGCTGCCGCAATTACCGTTGTCGGTGTTTCGATCCACGCACACACCGCCACACTTCACGAGACCGGGAGCGCAGGCGTCCGCCTGGCAGCTCCCGCTGACGCAGCGCTCACCTTCTCCGCAGCGCGTGCTGCAGTCGCCGCAGGCGCCCGGGTCGGTTTGCTTGTCGACGCAGCCCATGCCGCTGCCGAAGCTGCACAGGTCCGGCGTCGCTGCACCGCAGCTCAGGCTACACGTGCTACCGGCGCAAACCGGTTCACCGCTCTCGTCACCCGAGATCGGTTCCGCGCATGAGTTTCCGCAGGTGTTACAGTTGTCCGGATTGCTGCTGGTGTCGACGCACTCCCCGCCGCAGTCCGTGCGACCGCCAGGGCAGTCCATCTTGCACATCCCGGAGACGCACACCATGCCGCTCCCGCACTGGTTGCCGCAGCTTCCGCAGTTGGCGGGATCGCTGTTCAGGCTCACGCAGCTGCTGCCGCACTGGCTGTAACCCGAGTCGCAGGCCACCCCGCACGCCCCGCTCTGACAGATCCGTGAGCCGTGGCTGACGCTGGGGCACACGTTGTCGCACGCGCCACAGTTGTCCGGGTCGCCCTGGGCGGGGACGCACTTGTCCGCGCAGCGCACGTAGCCTGGGCCGCAGCTGAAGTCGCAGCTTCCGGTGTCACACGTCGGCGTGCCGAAGGCTGGCGCGGTGCACTCGATGTTACAACCACCGCAGTGGGCCGGGTCGCTGGTCGTGTTGACGCAGGAGCCATCGCAATCGGTGGTCGGCGCAGTGCAGTCCGTCTCGCAGGAGCCGCTCAGGCACACCTGGTCCGTTTCACAGGCGTTGCTACACGACCCGCAGAACAGCTTGTTCGTGTTCAGGTTCACGCACTTGCCGTTGCACTCGGTGAGGCCAGGGCCGCACTGGAAGTCGCAGCTCCCGCCACTGCATAGAGCGCTCGCTCCAGGTGGCGCCGTGCAGCGGTTGCCGCAACTCCCGCAGTTGTCGACGTCACTGTCCAGCGCGCGGCATTGTCCTCCGCAGCGGCTGTAGCCGCCTTCACAGTCGAAGGTGCACATGCTGTCGGAGCACACCGCGGTGCCGTGAGCAGGCTCGGGGCACGCGACACCGCATCCGGCGCAGTTGCCGGGATCACTCGCGGTGTTGGTGCACTGCCCGCCGCAGTCCTTGGTGCCGCCGGGGCAAGTGTCCGTGCATTTCCCTGCAGAACAGACCTCGCCAGCGTCGCAGGCCACGCCACAGCCACCACAGTGCTGCGGGTCGCTGTCGATCGCGATACACGCATTCCCACACCGCACATAGCCTGGGTCGCAAGAGAAGCCGCACTGCGCCTGACTGCAGGATGCACTACCGTGAGCCGGCTTGACACAGCTGTTGCCGCAGGCGCCGCAGTTGTTCGGGTCGTCGTCGGTGTCGACGCAGCCCCCGTTGCACGGCTCGAAACCAGAGAGGCACTGGAAGTCGCAGGTCTTTCCGCTACAGACTGCTTCCGCATGGTTCGGCGCGTTGCACGCCTGGTTGCAGCCCCCGCAGTGACCCGCGTTGGTGTCGATGTCCACGCAGGACTGACCGCACTGTGTGTAGCCCGTGGGGCAATCATCCACGCAGCCTTGGGGCCCGCAGACCTGCGCGGCGGAGCATTGGGTCGCGCAACCGCCGCAGTTCTCCGGGTCCGAGCTGGTGTCGACACATGAGCCGCTGCACTCGGTGCGACCGCTACCGCAGTTGCTCCCGCACACTCCTGCGACGCAAGCGGGTTCGCCGCCCGTTACCGCGGGGCAAATGGAACCGCATGCGTTGCAGTTGTCGGGGTCCGCCTTCAAGTCAACGCACTCGTCACCGCAGCGAGTCAACCCCGCCTCGCAGCTGAAGTCGCAGCGCCCCTGGGCGCAGGTGGGGATCGCGCCGGGCGGAGCGGTGCACGGCGTATCGCAGGCCCCGCAGTGGTCCGGGTTGAGCTGCGTGTTCACGCACTCATCGCCACACCGCCGCTGGTTGTCGGGGCACCCACCGGTGCCCGCGCTCCCGGCCTCACCGGCGCTCCCCGCCACGCCGCCGCTTCCCGCGCTCCCGGCGACACCACCGGCGCCGCCACTCTCGGTGCCTCCGCTCGCCCCACTCCCCGCGGAACCCCCAGCGCCACCGCTGAGTCCCTCGCGCACGCAGCGATTGTCGGCGCTACAGCTGAAACCAGGGGCACACTCCTGGTTTGCGTCGCAGGGATATCCCGCGCCATCGGGGTCCAGGTTGGAAGAGCACGCGCAGAGGAGCACCAGCCCGACTGCGAGGAGCGCCCAGTCTTTGGTCGACCCGTGGAACATCAGAAGCGCCCTCCGGCAAATGCCCCGCACTGACCGGGTGCGCATGCGAAGCCCACCTTCGTGTCGCTGTCGCGGTTCAAGTCCAGGTACAGCAACACCCCGCTCGCGACGGCCGCGACCGCACCCAGGCCCAGAAAGATCCTCGAAGCCGTCTGGCGGCTCTCCATGCTCGAGTAGGCGTCTTGGTAGGCGAGC
Source organism: Polyangia bacterium (assembly GCA_030433055.1). Lineage (GTDB taxonomy): Bacteria > Myxococcota_A > Polyangia > Polyangiales > Polyangiaceae > JAHBVY01. Next base: position 789 of record JAUILJ010000327.1, on the reverse strand, counting down.
TGTGTGCTCGCGTCTTCGGCGTCGCTCTCCGCGCCCTGACGCGAGAGTTCGAACACCACTGAGGTGGCGAGCGCCGCGGTCGTGACACCGAGCGCGGTCCAGGTCCAGACCGAGATGGTGGGTTCCGTGCCGGTGTCGGCTTGTGGCCCTGGCGCTGGGGTGGGTGAGACCGCGCCGTCCGCCTTGAGGGTTACATCCATGTCTTGCGCTCGGTCGGGGCCAAGCAGCAGCTCGCGCTCGTAGGTGCCATAGCCTTCATGTTCCACGCGGATACGATGCCTGCCCGGTGCCAGCTCTCCAGTCCACGGTGCCTCACCCACTTGCTTGCCGTCCACGAAGACGCGCGCACCTGTCGGCGAGGCGAAGACGCTCAGCTGCTGCAGCCCACGAGACTGGAGCCGCTTCTCCAGGTTATGGATGCGCTTGTCGATGACCTCTCGGTCCTCGTCGCTCGGCCCCTCACGCAAGAAGTCGCGGTACGCGCGTAGCGCGTTGGCGGTGTCCCCCAAGCGCTCATAGGCCTGGGCAATGTTGTAGAGCAGTATGGGCTTCGGGTCTTCGGCGTAGGCCTTGCTGAAGCCTTCGATGGCCTCTTCATAGCGAGCCTCCTTGTAAGCCTGGGCGCCGCGTTCGAAGTGCACTTTGGCTTCTTCCGGACCGGCTAGGGCCGTACTCGCGCTGAGCATGACGATTGAAATCAAGGCTGGTGTCAGTTGGCGCATTGCCGTCTCACTTGACGCCTCTGAGCTCGGGGAGCTCATAGTTGGGGTCCGGCGTCGGTTGCGGGTT
>JAUILJ010000326.1 GCA_030433055.1 Polyangia bacterium | reverse complement strand
TCTGCGAACTGGACGACGCGATCCTCGACCTGCGGTTCAATCACCGGCAGGTGGGCCTCATCGTGCTCACCACCGAGGGCGACATGGCCCGGGTACTGCAGAGCGACCGCGCCATCAGCAAGCTCGCTGAGACCGATTGGTTTGCCAAGGAGATCCTGCTGCAGATGCGGCGGGTGCTCAAGCGCCTGGACCTCAGCGCTCGCACGGTGTTCGCCATCGCGGATCAAGGCGCGTGCTTCGCAGGTAGCCTGCTGGAGCTGCTCATCGCCGCGGACCGCAGCTTCATGCTCGACGTGGAGGACGGCCCGACGCTTCAACTATCGGAGCTCAACTTCGGGCCGCTCCCGATGGGCAATGGCCTGACGCGACTGGAGACCCGTTTCTATGGGACGCCGGGTCGCGTAGCTGAGCTGAAGGAAGAGACCGGTGCCATCGACACCGAACGAGCCGCCGACCTTGGCTTGGTCACGTTCACCCCCGACGACATCGACTGGGAAGACGAAGTCCGCATCGCGATCGAGGAACGCGCGGCGTTCAGCCCCGACGCGCTGACCGGCATGGAAGCCAGCCTGCGCTTCGTGGGCCCGGAGACCCTGGAGACCAAGATCTTCGGCCGCCTGAGCGCCTGGCAAAACTGGATCTTCCAGCGTCCAAACGCAGTAGGCGAACGCGGCGGCCTAACCACGTACGGCACACCTGAGCGCCCGAAATTCAACTTCGAGCGCACCTGATCAAGAGGAAGCCATGAGCCAGATCGACCACAGCGAGAAGATCCCCAACAACGTCAATCTATCGAGCGACCGCAAGCTTCAGCGCGCCCTCGAGAAGTGGTTGCCCAACTACATCAACTGGTGGACGGAGATGGGACCAGAGGGCTTCCAGACCAAGGATGTCTACCTGCGCACCGCGATCAGCGCCGACAGCGATGGGTGGGCGCACTTCGACTATGTGAAGATGCCTGAATACCGCTGGGGGATTTTCCTCGCGGATCCAGTCAAGGATCGCACGATCGCCTGTGGTGACGACTACGGCAAGCCCGTGTGGCAGGAAGTGCCCGGCGAACACCGCAACACCCTGCGACGCATCATCGTCACTCAGGGCGATACGGAGCCGGCCAGCGTGGAGCAACAGCGCTTGCTGGGGCAGACGGCGCCGAGCCTGTACGACCTGCGCAACCTGTTCCAGGTCAACGTGGAAGAGGGCCGGCACCTGTGGGCGATGGTCTACTTGCTACACTCCTACTTTGGCCGCGACGGGCGCGAAGAAGCGGAGGCGCTGCTGGAGCGCCGCAGCGGTGACAGCGACAACCCACGGATCCTCGGCGCCTTCAACGCGCCCTGCGACAACTGGTTGTCGTTCTTCATGTTCACCTACTTCACCGACCGCGATGGCAAGTACCAGCTGCTCGCTCTGGCCGAGAGCGCGTTCGATCCGCTCAGCCGCACGACGCGCTTCATGCTGACCGAAGAAGCGCATCACATGTTCGTCGGTGAGACCGGCGTGTTGCGCATCATTCAGCGCACCTGCGAGCAGATGAAAGCGAACCCTGGCAAGGATCCGCGGGAGCTGGGGCTAATCGACCTGCCCACGATCCAGAAATCGCTGAACTTCTGGTACACGATCTCCCTCGATCTGTTTGGTGGTGAAGTGTCCAGCAACGCTGCCAGCTACTTCGCATCAGGCCTCAAGGGTCGCGCCAAAGAGGCTCAGTACGAGGACCACATCTGCCTCGAACAGATCTACGACATGGACAAGATCGAAGACGGCAAGCTGGGCAGCGAAGAGGTCCCGCTGCGCAACGCGATGAACGAGGTGCTGCGCACCGAGTACACCGAAGACTGCCAACGCGGCGTCAACAAGTGGAACCGCATGATCGCAGAGCACGGCATCGACTTCGTGCTCACGCTGCCGAGCCGACGCTTCCATCGTCAGATTGGCCTCTACTCAGGACTGAACTTCACTCCGGCGGGCGAGGTGATTGGAAAAGACGAGTGGGAAGCCAAGAAGGACGAGTGGCTGCCGAACGACGCCGATCTCAGCTACGTCAAGAGCCTCATGAATCGCGCCGTGACGGAGCCAGGCAAGATGGCCAACTGGATCGCCGCGCCCAAGCACGGCATCAAGGGGCGCCCCGTCGACTTCGAGTACGTGCGCCTCGACTGACGCATGCTGCGACGCACGTTCAAGGCCGCGGGTTTAATCCCCGCGGCAATACTCGCGGCCGCGCTCAGCTACGGCGCGTGCGGCGGGCAGGGTCCCTCGAGCGCACCGCCATCGGCGCCGAGCCCGCTGCTCGATCAGCCGCTCAAGACCATCGGGGGCCTGACCACGCAAGGTGAGCGAATCGACCCCGCGACCCTGAGAGGGCGCATCGTGGTGGTGAAGTTCTTCGCCAAGTACTGCAAGCCCTGTGAGAAGACGCTGCCTGGTGCCCAGAAGCTTCACCGAGAGAACCCCGACGTAGCAGTGATTGGGATCTCCGAGGACGAGTCGCAGGCGGACCTGGACTACCTGGTGCGCAAGCACGGCCTGAGCTTCCCCATCGTGCTCGACCGCGGAAACACCATCGCCGGGCGCTTTCGCGTGACCGCCCTGCCTGCGACCTTCATCACCGACAAGGCGGGCAAGGTGGTGTGGGTCGGAGGAGAGCAGCAGACAGAGGCCGATCTGCTGAACGTGATCGGTTCGGTGCGCGCTGGCGCGGAGCCCGGAGTGGCGCAGCCCGAACCAGGGCCGCCGATCAACTGACGGGCTAGCTCTCCAGGGGCTCGGCCTTGCTCTTGCCCTTCTTCACCGGGGCCTGATCCGGATCCTTGCTCACGTCGTAGTCGGAATCTGGCTCGATGAAGATGCGCTTCATGTGAGGCAGCTTTTCACGGATGCGCTCCTCGGCGGCGTCGGTGATCGCCTCGACTTCCTCCAGTGTGCTTCCCTGCGGGAACCGCACCTTCAGGGCGAGGATCGCAGAGTCCGGCCCCAAGTGAAGGCTGAGCAGCTGAGTCACGTCTTCGACGCCGGGTGTCTTGCGGGTGATCTCGAGAGCCAGCTCGCGGTCGTGGGGCGTGATGCCTGCTCCGATGATCAAGCCGTGGGTCTTGTACGCCAGCACGATCCCAACGCTGCAGAGCAAGAGACCGATGACCATGGAGCCGATGCCATCCGCCATGGTGCTGCCAGTCAACCAGGACGCTCCGACCGCGATCAACGCGATGATCAAACCCACGATGGCGGCGAAGTCTTCGAGCAGCACCACCGGGATGATCGGATCCCGGCCACCGAACAACGCCTCCTTGATGGGACGCCCGCCGCGCTGATGGTTGAACTCCTTCATCGCCACGAGGAAGCTCTTGCCCTCGAGCGCGATCGAGATCACGAGCACGATCACCGGCGCGGTCACTGATCCAGGGTGCGAGTCGTTCTCGAGCAGCTTGTGGATACCCTCGTAGAGGGCGTACACGCCGCCCAAGAAGAACAGCATCAGCGAGACGATGAACGCCCAGAAGTACTGCTCGGCGGCCCTTCCCATAGGGAAACGCACCGGATCGCGCTTGGCCGCCAGGCCCATGCCGACGAGCAACAACGCCTGGTTGCTGGTGTCCGCGACCGAGTGCACCCCCTCGGCCACCATCGCCACGCTCCCGGAGAGCCAAGCGGCTACGAACTTCGCGATGGCAATGCCACCGTTTGCGAGCAACGCCGCGACTACGACCTTCTTGGGATCTCCACCGCCACCAGCCATGGGCAGGCGAAGTTAGCAGACCTTTGTCCCAGGCAATCCTGGATCGGACAAATCGACGACACTGGAGCCCCTTGCAGGCGGCCCGGGCCGAAGCAATGTAGCGACCTGCACGCCCGAGGGCAGTACCGGGCTACAGCAGCGAGATGTGTACCCGCGCCCGCACGTTCTGGAAGAAGCTCTGGAGCGCCAGAGACAGGCGGCGGCTGATGTACCAGTTGCGCAGGAGCGGCTCGACCTGAGCGAACGGGCGCCCCCGAAACGGTGTCTCCGCGCTGCGATGCAGTGTCTCCAGCTCCGCGCGACTGGGGCGCAGCATGGGTGTGATCATGCGATCGATGTACAGGCTCGCGCGCGCCTGGCGTCGGAAGACGCGGAGCAGTTCGGAGGTCCCCATTCCTTCGGCGACTGCGGCGTCGCTCAGCGCCGCCTCGCCTCCGACCCGCTGCACCCACGCCTTGCGTGATTGCTGGGCGCGGACTCGTAGCTCCCGCTCGCTCGGCACTCGATCGATGCGCAGTGCAGCCAGCAGGGTCTCCGAGATGTGTCGCTCGAGCGCCGCGCGAAGGTGCCGCTCGCGATACGGCAGCTTGGCCTGGGAGCGAAAGCCGCGATCGCTGAGCGCTTCCAGGCGGGCCTCGAACGCGAGCTCGCGCTCGAAGATGAACTGGGGGTTCTGCACTCCGCCAGTCTCCGCCGCGATGAAGCGCACGACCGCGCGATCGACCAGCACTGCGCGCGTTGTATCGTTGTGCGGGATGTGCGCCGGAGCGACCGATTTCTTGGTTGCGGGGCGCTGCTCGGGAGCACGGGGGGCACCCTTCGTGCCCTGTGCGTGTGCAAGCCCAGGGCCGGCGCTCAGCACACCCAGCAGGCCCAGCGCTCCCAGAAACACTGCCTTGCGGAAACGCAACATGGGGAAACCGGCGCGCCTCACCCCCACCTCAACGGACGCTGCTCGCTTCTTTCGAGCTGGGGGGTGCGGACTCGTCCCCTTCGACATCGGCGTGCTCGTCTGCACTCCCCTCAGCGCCATCGTGCCGCTGCGCATACGTCCTGGCGACCCGGCGCGCGCGTACGAACTCGGCGAAGGTGAGCACCTTGTCCAGGTCGCGGGTCCCGAGCGTGTCCGCCACCTCTTTGAGTTGCTTGCGCAGTGACTCGGCGTTGCGCACGCGCCGCCCGGTGAGTTGTTCCTGGGAAATGGGAGCAGCCTCCTTGGGGGGCGAGCTGGGTGCGACGGGCCTGGGAACCGGGCGCAGGGCATGCGCCGTCAGCCACGCTTCCATGAAAACACGTAGCCGCTCACTGCGAAACGCGAACCAGCGCTCCCGCTCGGGCCCGTAGGACATCAGCACATCCTTGAAGCGCCGGAAGGCGCCCTTGCCATCGATCGCAGCGGTGAGTCGATCGCGAAGCTCGGCTTCGTCCACCATCGGGATGAAGCGCTCCATCCAACGGTACTGCTCCCGAGAGCTGACGGGATCGATCCGCATGTAGCTCTCGTCCGCGGCGATGCGAGCGTGCATGTCCGGGTCGGCGATGCCGTCCACCACCCGCAGCACCTCACCCGTTCCGAGGTGCAAGTAGCTATGCACTTCGGGCGCGTTGTTCTCGAAGGCGTCTTCCAGCGCCTCCCAATCCACGGGGACCTCTCGCAAGTCCGTTTGATCGCTCCCCTTGTCGTCGTTCGCCATTTGGCTTCCTCACCTCGAGAACGACCCAAAAGTCGGTCGCTCCTCTATGAACGCTCTCGCGACGCATGTGATCGCAAGATTTTGCGAACCGTGACGGCTCGTCTCTGATCTCTCTGGTGTCCAGATGTGGCTTCGTCGATTCCCGGTTTCACCTCAGCTCGAACTTCGCGCACGCCGCACGGCATCACGCCAACCAGCGAGGCGGCGTTCCCGTTCCGGACCGTCAATCGTGACACGGAACTGGTCTTGAATCTTGACCATTTTCGCTGCGTCCTGGGCATCTTTGAATAGCCCCGCCCCGATGCCGGCCAACATGGCCGCCCCGCGCGCCGTGGTCTCGAGGTCACTCGGCCGCTCCACGGTGATCCCTGCGAGATCGCTCTGCAGCTGCATCAACAGGTCGTTTGCTGCCGCGCCGCCATCGACACGCATCAGGCTGAGCGGCTTCTCCAGGTCATCGCCCATGGCAAGAACCAGGTCGGTCACTTCCAGCGCGATCGAGTCCAGGGTCGCTCGCACCAGGTGAGCTCGGGTGGTGCCCCGCGTCAGTCCACAGATCAGGCCCCGGGCATCGGGATCCCAGTAGGGCGCTCCCAGCCCTGCGAGCGCCGGAACGAAGTAAACGCCGCCGCTGTCTTCGACACTCCGGGCCAGCGCTTCCGTCTCCTTCGCGGACTGGATCAGCCCGAGGCCATCGCGGAGCCACTGGACAGCCGCTCCAGCGATGAACGCGCTGCCTTCCAGCGCGTAAACCACGTCATCTCCGATCTGCCAGCCCAAGGTAGACAGCAGACCGAAGCGACTGCGAACCACCTGGCTACCGGTGTTCATCACCACGAACGCGCCCGTTCCGTAGGTGCACTTCACTTGTCCAGGCTCCAGACACGCCTGCCCGAACAAGGCCGCGTGCTGGTCCCCCGCCATGCCGGAAATCGGGATTCCGTCCGGCAAGAAGCTGAGTCCCTTCGTCTCTCCCACCTGCCCAGCGGAGGGTACGATGCGCGGAAGGCAAGCCTGGGGAATGCTCAGCAGCTCGCATTGAGCCGTGTCCCAGCTCCGTGCCTCGAGGTTCATCAACAGCGTGCGGCTTGCGTTCGTCACGTCTGTCACGTGGGGCGCGGAAGCGTTCGCTCCCGCCAGGCGCCAGACCAAGAACGAGTCGATGGTGCCGAACGCCAGCTGTCCGGATGCAGCTTTCTCCCGCGCACCCGCCACCTGGTCCAGCATCCAGCCGAGCTTCGTGCCGGAGAAATACGGATCGAGCACCAGCCCCGTGCGCTCGCGCACCGCGGCTTCATGTCCCTCGGCCTTGAGCTTCGCACAGCGATCGGCGGTTCGGCGGTCCTGCCAAACGATGGCGCGGTGAGCCTGAACGCCGGTTTCGCGATCCCAGAGCAAGGTGGTCTCGCGCTGGTTGGTGATACCGATGGCTCCTATCTCACTACCCACCACCCGTGCGGCGCGCATCGCCTCGCGCACCGCACCTTCGACGCTTCGCCAGATCTCGTCTGCGTCGTGCTCGACCCAGCCGGGCTTGGGGAAGTGCTGAGCAAACTCCCGGTTCGCGCGACCCAGGGTGTTCCCCTGGACGTCCATCACGAGGGCCGTGGACCCCGTGGTGCCTTGATCAATGGCCAAGATGTGTCGTGTCATCGCCGCTGGAGCCTATCAAACCCGGCGCGCATCGCGTTCCCACCGCAGCACAAACCGCGGGCAAGGCGCAGTAGTCCGGGCGCACCCAAGCGAAAGCGCCGAAGCCAGGTCGGTGTTGGCATCTTATTTGTCTCGCCCGCCGTGGCGGCCGACCCGCTGCGCTTGTAGCTAGGCGGGCGGCCGAGTAGCCTTGGGCGCAATGGCGCGCCTCATCCTCGCGACCCCCGACGGCCAGCAGGTAGTCGAACTCCGCGCGCACAACACCTTGGGGCGCCACCCCAGCAACTCCATCCAGCTCCTCGACAAAATCGTGTCGAAGGAACACTGCATCGTGGAGAAGCGAGGGGATCAGTTCTGGCTGCGCGACTTGGGTAGCCTGAACGGCACCTACGTGAACGGCGAACGCGTGCAGGGAGAGCGTCAGCTGTTCCACGGCGACGACATCACCTTGGGTTCTACCCGCGCGCGCTACGACGATGGCGCAGGGCTCTCGGATCCGCCGCGCCCAGCCGAACCGGTTTCTCCGGCGTGGCAACCCGCCGCGGGCGCAGGGCCGCCCGCGATGCCGCTGGGTTCGACCAACCATCCGAACTCGCAAGCCCAGCCGTCCCTGCCGAGCTCCGCGGTTCCCAGCATCCACAGCGTCGCGGGTCCAGCGGTCTCGGTGCCTGGGCCGTCGCTGCCTGGCCAGTCGCTGCCTGGCCAGTCGCTGCCTGGCCAGGTTCTCAGTCAGGCCCCCTCGCCTTCTGCGAGCCCGGTCGGCTTGCCCCCGATGAACCAAACGCGCGTCGACGTGAACGACGCCGCCCGCGCCATCGGCACGCAGATGGCCGCGACCCAGAAGGGGTTTCTGCCTTACGACCAGCTCGCGGGCAACCCGCAGCAGCTGTCGAACAGCGAGCAGCACGTCGTCATCTCGCCCGGCCGCGGCGACGCGGTGCTGCGCCTCGGCGGCGACGCCGTCGAGGTCAGCGGTCTGATCTTCCAGGGCGGCGCGACGCAGACCGTGCCCGTCGCCGTGG
>JAUILJ010000325.1 GCA_030433055.1 Polyangia bacterium | reverse complement strand
AGTCCAATGACGCGTTGACTCCAAGTGCCTGAATGTTCCAGTGAACCAGTCACCCACCTCTGACGACCCTCGGCGACATTGAATTGTCGAATTGAGTGCGGCACGCTTGCAGAACTGTTCGGCAGCCCCATGTTCCCGGGGCTAGCGCGCCGTCAGATGGACTACTTGGCCGACTCCAATCCTGCTCTTCGGGCTTCACCATTTCGGGCACGTCCCCGCGGCGAGCCAAGTGTCCTGATCGTCGAAGATGACCCCGCCGTGGCGCGCGCCATCCATCGCGTCCTGGCGCACGAGCCGTGGCGCTTCCGCAGCGTAAAGAGCTGCGAGGAGGCTCGCACGTTGATCGCCACGTTGCCGTACTTCGATGTGGTCGTGATCGACATCCACTTGAAAGACGGCAGCGGGATCGAAGTGGGACAGGAGCTGCTGGCGGCTGGCGCGATGGGGGAGGCGGTGATCTTCAGCGCCGACCTGGGGACAGACTCCGAGGATGCTCGCGCCCTGGGCACGTTCGTCCACAAGACGGAAGGCCCAGAGCGGCTCCGCGACGCAGTGCGTAGCGCGATGGAACGGGTACGTTAGTTCCGCAAGGCAAGGCGTACCATGCGGTGTGAGCGTCGCACCGCGCAAGTTGTGCGTTCCCGAACCAGCCGCGTCAAACTTGCGTTCCTCGGACGTCGGTGCGAGCTGCTAGTCTGAGTGCATGACTTACTTGCGTTGGGGCTGGGCGCTGGGCGCACTAACGGGGTGTATTGCACTAGTCAGCTGCGGGGGTGACTCCTTCAGCGGTGAAGGCTCTGGAGGAAGCGCCGGGACTGGCGCTTCGGGAGGCAGCGGAGCCTCGGGAGGCAGCGGAGCCTCGGGAGGCAGCGGAGCCTCGGGAGGCAGCGGAGCCTCGGGAGGCAGCGGAGCCTCGGGAGGCAGCGGCGGCAACGCTTGGCAGTGTCAGGGCGACCAGGACTGCCCCGAGGGTCGCTGCGTCGAGCTGGTCGCCGGAGGCTTCAGAGCCTGTGCATCCCCGGTTCCGCACGAGAACACCTGCCAAGGCTTCGACCCCCAGTGCTGCGACGACACCGACTGCAAGGACGGTCAGGCGTGCCTGCTCGACCCACTGGTCCCCTTCTGCGGAGGCGCGTACCCGGAGCCACGTACGGTGTGCGCTTCCGACGAATGCAAGGGCAATGACGAGTGCGACTTCGGGTTGACCTGCGTGCCGGCGGGAGTCTTCGGGCGCAAGATAGCCACCTGCATGCACCTCAGCTGTGCGCTGGATAGTGACTGCTCCGCCGGCAAGAATGGTCACTGTGCAGCCGTGCGCGACCCTTGCTGCGGTGTGCAGTCCCTCACCTGTGTGTACGAAGGCGGCTGCTTCTCCCAGCAAGACTGCGGCGACGAGCAGCACTGCGAGCCGCGGTCGACAGGGGCAGTCTGCGTGGACGGCCCGCCGCTCTGCCCCGGTTGAGATCCGGACGGCGCGGGCGCACGAGTAACCGCGCCCGCCCCACAGCTTGACCTTGACTCACGGCCGGTCAGATACTCGGCTGTCGCTACATCCTCGCGGATACGAATGGGGGCTCAGCCCGCCGGTGGCAGCATCGAGCGGCTGGTCCAGCCATGATGCACGCGCAGGATCTTCAGGGCGCGGCGCAGGGGCTCGGCAGCACCCCACAAGAGCTGATCGCCCACGGTGAAGGCTCCCAGGTAGTCGGGGCCCATGCGCAGCTTGTGCAGGCGCCCCACCGGGACCTTGAGCGTGCCGTTGACAGCGGCCGGAGTCAGGCGCTGGAGCGAAGCTTCCTTCGTGTTGGGCACGACCTCGACCCAATGGTTGCCTTCTTGGATCACGCTCTCGAGCTCATCCAGGGGCACGTTCTTCTTCAGCTTGATCGTCAGCGCTTGGGAGTGGCAGCGCATCGCGCCGATGCGCACGCAGATGCCGTCCACGGGAATCGCGGGATCATTGCCCAAGATCTTGTTGGACTCCACGTGACCCTTCCACTCCTCACGCGTGTCGCCGCCATCCATCAGGCGGTCGATCCAGGGGATCAGACTCCCAGCCAGCGGTGCGCCAAAATTTTCCGTCGGGAAATAATCAGCGAGTAGAGTCTGACCTACCTGGCGGTCCAGCTCCAGGATCGATCCCGCGGCGTCTTCGACTTGCGGCTTGGCGTCCATGCCGATCTGGTACATTTGGGCCACCAGCTCGCGCATGTTCTGAGCGCCGGCTCCGGACGCCGCTTGATAGGTCATGGAGCTGATCCACTCCACCCATCCGCGCTGATAGAGCCCACCTAGCGCCATCAGCATCAAGCTCACGGTGCAGTTGCCGCCGATGTAGTTCTTGACGCCACGCTCGACGGCCTTGTCGATCACGGCGCGGTTCACCGGATCGAGCACGATCACCGAGTCGTCGTCCATCCGCTTGGTGCTGGCCGCGTCGATCCAGTAGCCGTCCCAGCCCGCCTTACGCAGCTCGGGCAGCACCTTCTTGGTGTACTCGCCCCCTTGGCAGGTGACGATCGCCTCCTGCTGCTTGAGCGTCGCCACGTCGTAGGCGTCCCCCAGGGGCGAAGTCGCCGGACCGACGTCTGGGCCAGCCTGTCCCACCTGCGATGTGGAGAAGAACTTGGGCTCCAACCCCTCGAAGTCACGCTCCTTCACCATGCGCTCCATCAGTACGGAGCCCACCATGCCGCGCCACCCCACCATTCCGACCCGAGTCAGTGCCATGGCAGACGCTTAGCAGAGACCGCTAGGCGGATCACGAAATCCACGAACGTCGCAACGCCGTTTCAGATCGTTCCCGTCTCCAAGCTCTGGCGGCGCTGTCGAGCGCAAGCAGCCGGGGTCGTGGAAAGCGAGCCAGGGAGCTTGGGGGGGAGACGCGCAAGCAGCCCACTGAGGTCCAGCTCGAGACCTCGAACTACTGAACAAGTCGGAAGCAGACGTCGTCTAGGAAGAAGCGCGCGTTGGAGTCGAAGTCGACGTTCAGGGTCAACCTTGCGGTGTTACCTGGTGCCGTCAGGGTCATCGGGCCGTACTTCACCCAGGCGTCGTTCTGCGGCATGTTCGTCAGCGTCTGCCCGGAGATGTACATGAAGTCGCTACTGAAGAAGTCGAAGCTCACGGCGGGCTGACCACCGCCCTGATCCACTATCCGCGCGGAAAATGAAACCTCGAGCGTCGCACCCGGATCGACCGAGATCTGATTGGTCCCGATACCGGCGTAGTACGGGCTACCGCTGACCGACTTGGTGTCGATCAGCAGCGCGCGGTTCCCGCTCTGATGGTCGATGTCCGTCGACTCCCAGATCATGCCGGTGCCCATCTCGTAGATCACCTGCCAGCCCGACGGATGATTGCCGCCACCCACCAGCTCGAAGCTCGCGTTGGGCACCAGGGTCGGACAAGTCAGGGGGCCGCCACCGGAGCCGCCGCTGCCGCCACCGGTTCCTGCACTGCCCCCAGAGCCGCCAGCGCCAGCTCCGCTCCCACCAGCGCCGGCTGACCCTCCAGCGCCAGCTGACCCTCCAGCACCGGCAGACCCGCCATCGCCAGCGGCGCCAGCACTACCCGAGAAGCCCGCGCTGCCACCGCTAGTGAGGGAACCGGCGCTGCCCCCCTGAGAGGAGGCGCCTTGACCCGACCCTCCAAGCCCAGAGCTCCCACCAAAGGCGCTGCCCGCCGAGCCGCCTTCGGCGTTACCGCGTGGCGTCAGCTGGTCGGGAAACACCGAGCAAGCCGTCAAACACACCAAGCCAGCCAGTCCGAGACACCGCACGAAACTGCAGTCTACCATGGGTCGCCCCTGCTAGCCTGCGGCGATGGCAGCAGAGCCGAAGCACGCTGGGGGTGAGCCTGCCACGCTACCTGAACAGGTGTTGCCGGATGGCGCGAATCCGTACGCTCCACCCGCTTTTCAGCAAACTGAGCCGAACCTGGAGTCCCCACCCACGGACGCCAGAGCCTTCACGACGACCGCTGTGGGCTTCGCCACCTTCTTCGGCAGCGCGTTGGCGGGCACGATCGTCATGTACTGGAAGGAAGCGAGCGTGGTGTGACGTACTACACGGCGCTCGCGGGCCGGTTGGCAACTCGCACCGGGCGAAGCCCGTTCGTGATCCTCCTGTGCAACGAGTTCCTGATCACGAAGCAGAAGGTCTCGAGCACCGGTCCCTGAACCACGCCGCCGCCTAGAGCGAAGCCACTGCGAGCTAGCTCATAGGTTTTCGCGCGGAAATAATCGGCACGTGCCAGACTACGTAGGCCACAGGGTCCCGAACGGCGTCGATCATGGCCTGAAAGCAGGCCCGCACCTCAGCTTGATCTCGCTCTGTAGCGCTCGCCAGGGGCTCGGTGTAACCATCGCGCCAAGCCTCGAAGATGCCCACGAGCAACTCTCGCGGAACGCGCTCGGTGTCCACGGTGACATAGTCCACCCTGGCTTCGACCAGACCGCGGCGCCTGACCAGTGGGAGACTGTGGCGCCCCACCCTCCCATCACACTGGATGCTCGCCAGATAGGGCATCGCGACGTCGACCCAGAAGCGATCGAGATCCGGCCCACCCGCGGCGTGTGGCATGTGGAGCATGCCGTAGTCCTCGCTCAGCAAGTGGAGGACGCCGCCGGGAGCCAGAACCCGACACAGCTCGTCGAGCAGGTGGGGGAAATCCGGCACCGCCTGGGACAGGTGCCGGCACACCACCAAGTCGAAGCTCCCTTCGGGCTCCCCTAGCGCGAACGCATCTGCCTCACGGAAACGCACTCGGTCTGCCAGCTCTGGCTTTCGCTTCAGCGCGGCCAGAGCCAGCGCCAGATTGCCAGGCAGGATGTCGACGCCGAGCAGCTGCGCTCCGAGGTATCGTTCGGCGAGGCGCAGGGTGATCTCTCCGGTGCCGCATCCCACATCCAGAGCGCGAAACTCCCCCTCGAGCCCATAGCGATCGAATAGGAGCTGTTCAGCGGGCCAGATCGCCCGCGCCTGATAGTCGAGGTTACGCGCCATGGACTCATCGCCCATCTGCGCTGCTTGAGGGTTCGTGCTCATGGCGCCGCAAGCATGCGGCCCTGCGCGCTAGGAGCAAGCCACAAACACCGACTGAGGCCCTACACGCCGAGCCTCTGGTCAGCAGCCCGGGAGCCTGGCACCGTGAATGCCCCATGAGCGCACGCATCCTCTCGACCGGGGCCTACTGGCCTGAACGACGCATCAGCCGCAAAGAGCTCGAGGCGCTCGGACATCACGTCCCCCGCGGCCTCGAGCAGCGCCGCAGCGCGAGCGCCAGCGAAGGATCGGTGTTCATGGCAGAGCAGGCGCTCAAGAACGCCATGACCAAGGTGGCTCTGGACCCCCGAGAGATTGACTTCGTGATCGCGTTCTCGGGCATGGGCGACTGGGAGTTCCCGAAGGACGTGAACCTGCTGCCCGGCAAGCTGGGACTCGAACACGCCGCGTGCTGGACCCTGGACACGGCCTGCGCGAGCTTCATTTCCGCCATGAAATGCGCCCATGCGTTGATCGCCAGCAAGCTCCAGCACCGCATCGCGATCGTCACGAGCATGAGCTGGTCGGAGCGCGGCATCGCTCCCGGCACCAACAACACGAGCCTCGGCGATGGCGCGGCCGCGGTCATTGTCGAAGGGGGCTTCGAGGCGGGCGGGCTCTTGGGGGTCCGCGAACAGACCGACTCGAGCGCGTTCGACTTCGTGATGCTCCCCTCCGCCCACGCTCGGGGCGAGCTGACTCATTTCGAGTTCTCCGCGGATCCGCGCTACCGCGACTACTTCAACCAGGAAGCGCTCGGCGTCCCTCGAGAGCTGCTCGGGGAGACGGACGTCTTCCCGGAAGACATCGACTGGTTCATCCCTCACCAAGCGAACCTCGGGATGGTGGAGCGCTGGACGGAGTCGTTGGGGATCTCTGCGCCCCGCTTGCTCACGACTTTCAATTTCGCAGGCAACCTCTCGGCGGTGAACATCCCCCTCACCCTCGATCACTTCATCACCCAGGGTCAGATACAGCGCGGCCACACGTTGCTGTTCTTCGCGCCGGGCGCAGGCATGCACCTGGCCGCCATGCTCTGGCGCTACTAGGCCGCGCTCTTCCTCGGGTTGCTAGAGTTCGCCGGCCTTCCCCTCAGCGTCGCGGACGTAGGCACGAGTCACCCAGATTGCCATCCCCGCCGCCAGGGCGGTCGTGGCGCTGAACACCGCGGGGACCACGCTGGGAAACGCCGCGGTCACCCCAAGACCAGCCAGCAGCGGTAGGAGCATCCAGGCGAGCCGGCGGTCGATGGAGAGGGACGCAATCGCGATGCCCAGAGCCATCAGCAGCTGATCGTGCACCAGGATGGCGTACGGATCCACGCCAAGCGACCACCCGACCAGCCGATCGACCAGCATCCCGACGAGCACGAGCATCAGGGTGCCCATCAGGCGTCGGTTGAAGGCGTTGGACAGCATTTCTTTCCTCGCGGCAAATAGCCATACACCAACGGCACAGTTCATCGCGACCGAGAGCTGCACCATCCGCCAGTGTGTGAGCTGCCTGCCGCTCACGACCAGGTACATCCCGAAGCCTGAAAAGACCAGCCCGGCCAAGCCGAGATAGATCGCTCCGCGCAAGCGTTGGCGGGAGGCGACTTTGCTATCCAGATCCGCCGCCAGGCGCTGTAGCTCCCGGTTGCGTTCAACGCTGGCCGCTTGCTGACGCTCCAGCTCGGCAACTTGTCCGACGAGGTCCGGCGGCGCGTCGCTCAGCTCGCTGAGCCAAACTCGCGCGCGGCGTGCGTCCCGGGTCAGCAGCTCGGCTTCGACCAAGCGCACTAGACATTGCCGTTGCCCAGCGAGCGCCGCCGCATTTTCGCTCCAGATCTCGAGCGCCTGAGAGAAGCCGAAGCGCGCCACGGAGAGCAAATCGCCGATCTCCCGCAGCGCTCCGGGAGGCAGCGTGCCCCCGCGCTTCGACGTGTCGCTGAGCTGATGCTCCGCCTGTTCCACGCGGATCAACGCCTCGCGACTCAAGCGAACGGAGGTTTGATGGCGCAGGTAGGTGCGGATCGCCGCCCGCAGCTCGTCAGCGCTCTGATAGCGCCTGGTGGGATCGCGGTGTGTGGCGCGATTCGCAATCTCCGACAGCTCCTCGGGTATGTGTTCTGAGTACCTGACCGGGGTCGAGCTCTCTGCCGCATCCAACACGTCGGCGAGTGAGGTACCCTCGTGACGATAGGTACCGGTCAATACTTCGTGAAGCGTCGCGCCAAGGAGGTAGACATCGGTGCGGGCATCGATGGGTCCACCACGCACCATCTCCGGGGCCATGTAGGCCGGGGTCCCAGCGAGGCCCAGCCCAGGTTGGCCGGCTTCGAGCTGGAGAGCGATCCCCCAGTCCACCAGGTAGACCTCGCCGAAGCGCCCCAGCATCACGTTCTCGGGTTTGATGTCCCGGTGCACGATGTGACGACTGTGCGCGAAGTGCACCGCTTCGCACACTCGAGCGAGGATCTCCAGGTGCGCCACCCGGCGCGCCTCACCCCCTATTTCCTCGCGGTTACCGAGCTCCCAGTCTTCCCACGCGCTATGCTCTGGGTCGTGGATCAGCGTGGCCCACTCCACACCTTCGATACGCTTCATCACCACCACCGGGCGGCCCGCCTGGTCCAGTGCCAGCGAGTGCACGGGGACGATCCCTGGGTGTTCTAGCTTCCCGGTGATGACGCCCTCGTGGATCAGCTGGGCGCTCACTTGCTGGGACGCGGAGGGCTTGCTGGTCTTCACCGCAACCTCGCGCTGGAGTGATCGCTGGCGAGCCAGCAGCACGCGGCCCATCCCGCCCTCGCCGAGCAAACCCACGAAGTGCAGATCGATCTCGCTCCGCCCGCGCAGCGACTCGAGGTCGGTCTCGCCGAGACTGACGGAGATGCGCGGCAGGCTCTCTGCCGCCCGCGTCGCCTCCTCGACCAACGGTTGAGTTTGACCAGCCACGGGCTCTGGACGCAGCGTGGTGGCGTGAGCCGTCGCCCGAGCGGGCAGCGCTCCGTCGAGCCTTCGCGTGCGCTGCGACTCGTCCCCCATGCTCTGGTAGCTTACAAGTCTTCGGCCCAGGTCCA
>JAUILJ010000324.1 GCA_030433055.1 Polyangia bacterium | reverse complement strand
CGTCGGCGGGTTGCTTCTCGCTTTGCTTGGCCTTGAGCACGGGCGTGATCGGTCCCATGTTCAGGCTCTGAGCGCAGTCCCGCCCCAGGCGCTTGATGTCGTTGTCGAGGAGGCCGGTCGGCTTGAAGCCATCGGTGCAGCGCAGCCAGATCGGTTCCGTGCGGGAAGATTTCGCCGGCGCAGGCTTGACTTCTGCTGAGCCGCTCGCTTGGGCGGCGCACGCGGGCAGCGCTGCAACTGAGGCGAGCGCGAGCAGCAGGGGGCGGCCGAGGGTCACGATTGGAGTCTTGAGCAACATGTTGGGTACTGCGGTGCGAGGGTCACACAGGTCACGGCGGGTTCGAAGGGATTCGCGCGCGGTGTAGGTACTGGGAGGTTCAGAAAGTTCCGGGTTGGGGGTGAGGGACGCTGGACGACGCACCCGAGCTTCCATGAGTGGATCCGAGGGTCTGCGGTGGCTCGAGGCGCGCGCTGGGCTGACATAGAATGTCTTAGATGTCGATCCCCTCTGGCGCTGATGTTCAGTGCTGTTATCTTGTTCAGTGTATGGCGCTTCCTGCTGAACTCCTCGCCCAATTGCCCCCCTCTGTACTCCCTGGTGGAGTCATTCAGGGGGCAAATGCCCTGGCTTTGTCGGATAGCGGTCGCTCGGCCGGTCTGGTGGGGGCTGAACCCTGGACTGAAGCACCAGCTAGAGCCACTGAACACGCTGTTCAGGCTCTGCGGCTGGGGCTGTCGTTAGACGCACTGCTACCCGATGGCGGTCTACCGCGAGGCGCGGTGGTGGAGCTGGCGGTCGCTGGCACGGCGGCTCTGGGTACCAGTGTCGCGCTGGCGGCCTGCCGGGCAGCTCAGTCTCCTCGGGTGGGTGCTCAGGCACTGGCGACTGCTGCTGGGCAGGCGTGGTGTGCCTTCATCGATCCAACAGGCTCCCTCTATGCGCCCGCCGCAGCGCGCGCTGGGGTGAACCTGGAGCGCCTCTTGGTGCTGCGCCCAGGGGCTGAGGCATTGAGCCGTACGGCGCTGCGCTTGGTGGAGTCTCAAGCGTTCCCGCTCGTGGTGGTGGATTTGGCGGGCGTACCGGGCAAGCCGCTCGATGTGCCCTTGGCAGGCTGGGCGCGGGTCGTGCGGCGCTTGGCCATCGCTGTAGAGCAGACCGAGTCCACGGTGTTGCTCATCACCGACGCGGCAGCTGCGCGTCCGTTGCCATTGCCCGTCGCCCAGCGCTTCGAACTCGGGTTGCTCGGAGATCAGCTCGCAGTGCGTATCGCCAAGGATCGCCGTGGGCGCATCGCAGGGCCGCGCAAGGTGCGCGCCAGTGCGCTGCGTACCGAGCTCGCTCAGGCGGGGAAGGAGGCGTTGCATGACATCCGACTCAGCGCCTGAGCCGTCCGGTGTACAGAGTTCCGCGGCTCCTCTCACCGCTCGCTCACTAACGGCTGAGGCATCGGTGCGGCGTATCGCGGCCGTCGTGCTGCCTGAGCTGATGCTAGAGCTCGCCTGGGATCATTTCTGTACGGATACGCAGCGCCGAGGTGGCAAGTTGGCGCAGGGTTCAAAGCAGCCGCAGGGTTCAAAGCAGCCGCAGGGCTCAAGGCAGCCGCAGGGCTCAAGGCAGCCGCA
Organism: Polyangia bacterium; assembly: GCA_030433055.1. GTDB lineage: Bacteria > Myxococcota_A > Polyangia > Polyangiales > Polyangiaceae > JAHBVY01. Next base: position 6,512 of record JAUILJ010000324.1, on the reverse strand, counting down.
GGGCTCAAGGCAGCCGCAGGGCTCAAGGCAGCAGCAAACTTCAAAGCAGCCGTTGTTGGCTTCGGGCTTGCCCTTTGCGGTGGTGCTGCTCGGCGATCAAGAGCTCGAGGGCGAAGTGCCAGCCACCGCCCAGCTGGCCGCCGTATCCAAGGTCGCGCAGCGCTTCGGAGTGCGTGCTGGGCAGACCATCGCAGAAGCCTGCGCGCTGGTCTCCAACCTGATCGTGCAGGAGCTGGTGCAGCGCGATGTGATCGAAGAGCTGGAGCGGCTGGCGGAGGTGGCGCTCGGTTTCGGAGCCACCGTGAGCTACGAAGCGCCTGATACGGTCTGGGTAGACGTCACTGGCGTCGCTCACTTATTTGCGTCGGCTGACCTCCCCCCCAAAGCTGGCTCAGCCGTTCGCGATGTCTATTTGAACGAAGAGCAGCTCGCGCTGCAGCTCGCGGATCGCATTCGGCAGGTTTCGGCGTTCGAAGGGGGGCACACGGTGCGCGTCGCGGTCGCCGATGGCCCCCGGGTGGCGCAGGCACTAGCGCGCTGGGGGCGCCTCAAGCGAGAAGGTGTCCTGGTTGTTTGCCCGGAGGAAACGCAGAGCAAGCTGGCGGAGCTACCCATCGTAGCGCTGCCGCTGGACGCCGAGCGCATCAGCTGGCTCTCGCGCCTGGGGTTGCACTCGATTGCGGACGTAGGGCGCCTGCCGCCGAGCGCTGCGAGCGGCCGCCTCGGAGAGCAAGCCGCGCAGATCTTGGCGCTATGCCAAGGGTACGATCCTGAGCCGCTCACACCGTATCGGCCACCAGAGCTGCCCGTGGAGCACAGCAGCTGGGAGGATCCCATCGACGGCGTAGAGCCGCTTGGCTTCGTGCTCCGTGGCTTGGTCGCGCGCCTCAGCTCTCGTCTGGAAGGGCGTGGGGAAGCGGCGCAGCTGCTCGAGCTGGTGATCGATCACGATCGCTCGATCGCGCGGCTGCGCGCGGTGGCTCCGGAGACGCTGTTGCGCTTCGAGCTCTCGGCGCCGCTCTGGCGTGAGGCGGAGCTGCTGCGCGTGGTGCGCTCACGGCTCGATGGCTTGAAGGTGGCTGCGCCGTCTTTGGGGCTGACGTTGACGGCACCTGTGTTGACCCATGCGGCGCCCGCGCAGCTGGATCTGGCGCGCAGCCTCGCGGTGGGAGGGAAGGCGCGCACCTCGGGCTCGGGCCCCGAGAGCTTGCCCGTGCTGCTCGCGGAGCTGGTCGCGGATTTGGGCAAGGAGCGCGTGGGGATCTTGGAGGTGGTGGACAGCCATCGCCCGGAGGCGCGCAGCCGGTTGACGGCGGTTCCTGGCTTGAAGAAGCGCGGTACAGCACGGCGTAAGAAGCAGCGCGTCGAGCCTGTGGAGCAGCAACAGCTGTTGCCTTGCGGTAGCGATATCGAGGTATTGGAGTTGCCGTCGCGACTGTTCAGTCACCCATTGGCTTTATCCAACGTGCAGGCGCCACCGCACCCGATCGCGCGCATTGGCGCCGCGGGAGGGGACCCGGGGCGAGCCGTGCGGCGTGCGCCGCCAGGAGCTGCTCAGTCATCGGGTTCACGGCCACGCTCTGGGCGCCGCGGGGAGGAGCAGCTCTCGATGGGCGCGACGCTCAGCTTCGGGCGGCGGCTCTACGCGGTGACCGAGGTGCGCTTCGAGTCGCGGCTGGATGGCGTCGAGTGGTGGACCACACACCCGGTGTCTCGCGACTACTGGCGCGTCACCTTGGAGAGTCAGTCCATCAAGGGTCAGCGGGAGTCCTTCGATGCCCTGGTCTTCGTCGATCGCTTGAAGGGTGGTTACTACCTGCAAGGGATCTACGACTGAGCCGAGTGGATCCTCACGGATTGACTCAGCTTCCGGTCGCTGCACTGCGTCGAGACGCCGATGGCCTTCGTCGAGCTACTTGCCCGTTCGAATTTCTCGTTTTTGCGGGGCGCTTCTCAGCCTGAGGAGGTCGTGCTGCGCGCGGCACAGCTCGGGCTCACCGGGATTGCGCTGTGCGATCACGATGGGCTGTACGGCGCCGCCCGGGCCTATCAGCAGTTCAAGGAGCTGAAGAACGACGAGCGGCGTCAACCAGGCGCAGGCACGCGGCTCATCGTGGGGGCTGAGCTGTCACTGAATCCGGGGCTGCCACGGACGTTGCTCGCCAAGGAGCTGGAGAAGCGTCCCAGCGCGTCTCACCCCAAGCCCGCCAAGAAGAAGGTCAAGCAGCGCGCTGGCCCGGCGACGCGGCTCGAGACCAGCACCAAGCAGGAGGCCAAGGCGCGCGCCTCGCCTTATGAGTTGCCCACCGTATATTGCCTGGTGGAAAATCGCCAGGGCTACAGCAACCTGTGTCAGCTGCTCACGCTGAGCCATGGGGACATGCCCAAGGGTGAAGGGGCGCTCGAGGTCGACTGGCTGCTGGAGCACACCGAAGGGCTGCGGCTGGTGATCCCGGTACCGGAGCAGCCAGCGCTTTTGTCAGCGCCGTTGCCCGGGGCCAAGCTGCCCAGCGTCCAGATCGAGTCGGTGCTGCACTGGGCTGAGCTGGAGCGGCTGGCGCGCGGCTTCGAGGCGCGCGTTGCAGTGGCGGCGGTGCGGCGGCTGGACGGTTACGATGCGCAGCGCGATCAGCTCGCAGAGCGCTGGGGGGCGGCGCTGGGCGCGCCCATCATAGCCAGCAACCGGCCGCGCTATCACCTGCCGTCGCGCAAGGCCCTGGCTGACGTGTTGCACTGCGTGCGCCTGGGGACGACGCTCGATCGCGCGGGGACTCAGCTCTCGGTGAATACGCAGGCGAGCCTGCGCTCCGAGGCGGAGATGCTGCAACTGTTCGCCGACCATCCGGAGTGGGTGGAGGCGAGCGCGCGCTTCGCGGAGCCGCTCCGTTTCGGCATGGGAGAGCTCGACTATCAGTTCCCGTGTGAGCTCGCAGATGGGGAGTCGGCGGACGCGCGTCTCGAGCGGCTCACCTGGGAAGGCGCTGAGCGGCGCTACCCTGAAGGGGTGCCCGAAGCTGTCGCTGAGCAGATCCGCAAGGAACTGAAACTGATCGAGCGCTTGAGCGTGGCGCCCTATTTCCTGAGCACCTGGGAGGTGGTGGAGCTAGCGCGGGCGCGGCGCATTTTGTGCCAAGGCCGCGGCAGCGCGGCCAACAGCGCGGTGTGTTACGTGCTGGGGATCACCGCGGTGGATCCAGCGCGCAGCAAGCTTTTGTTCGAGCGCTTCTTGAGTGAGGAGCGGGCGGAGCCGCCCGACATCGACATCGATTTCGAGCACGAGCGGCGGGAAGAGGTGATCCAAGACATCTACGAGCGCTATGGGCGCGATCGCGCGGCGATGGTCTCCGAGGTGATCTGCTATCGGGGCAAGAGCGCGCTCCGAGAGGTGGGCAAGGCGTTCGGGCTCAGCCTGGAGCAGGTGGATCGCCTGAGCAGCGCGATCACTCACTGGGACACGGCGGAGGTCAGCGATCGACGGCTGTCCGAGTATGGCTTCGATGTGGGAGACGCTCGGCTGCGTCAGGTGGTGATGCTGGCGCGCGCGCTGGAGGGCTTCCCGCGGCACTTGTCGATCCACGTCGGTGGCTTCGTGCTCTCGGCGACGCCGCTGCACCACGTGGCGCCTGTGGAGCCCGCGCGCATGCCGGGGCGCACCGTGGTGCCGTGGGACAAGGACGACATGGAGGCCTTGGGCTTCTTCAAGATCGACGTGCTGGGCCTCGGGATGCTCACGGCGGTGCGCAAGGCGCTGGAGCTGATCGAGGCGGATGGGGCGCTGCCTGCGTTACCGAGCGTCGATCCCAGGGCACCACGACCCGGAGTGGGTCAGCCTTGGAAGGCTCGCAGTGAGGGAGCCACTGCGCACGAGGAACTCCCGGCGTTCGACCCGCTCGAGGCCATCACGCACATTCCGCCCGAGGATCCTCAGGTGTACGCGATGGTTTCCCGCGCGGATACGGTCGGCGTGTTCCAGATCGAGAGCCGCGCGCAGATGGCGATGTTGCCTCGGCTCAGGCCCGAGTGCTTTTACGACTTGGTGATCGAAGTGGCGCTGGTGCGCCCCGGGCCAATCCAGGGCGGCATGGTGCATCCTTATTTGCGTCGTCGGAACGGGGAAGAGCCAGTGACGGCGCCGCACCCCTCGCTGTGGCCGATCTTGGAGCGGACCCTCGGGGTGCCGCTGTTTCAAGAGCAGGTGATGCAGATCTCCATCGTGGGCGCCGGCTACAGCGGGGGCGAGGCGGATCAGCTGCGTCGTGATATGGCCGCGTGGAAAAAAACCGGGCGGCTGATGCGTCACCGGGATCGCCTGCTCCAAGGTTTTGCTCGGCAGGGCATCAGTCGTCAGTTCGGTGAAGCGCTGTTCGAGCAGATCAAAGGCTTCGGCGACTACGGGTTCCCGGAGTCCCACGCGGCGTCGTTCGCGCTGATCGTCTACAGCTCCGCCTGGGAAAAGGCATATTTCCCCGCACATTTCGCCTGTGCGCTGCTCAACAGTCAGCCCATGGGCTTCTATTCGCCGTCGAGCATCGTGCGTGACGCCCAGGCCCATGGCGTGCTGGTGCGGGATGTATGCGTGATGCACAGCGCCTGGGACAGCAGCCTCGAGTGGGCCACGGAGGAAGAAGCCAGCGCGCGACTTTCTGAAGCACACACGCCTGGTTCCAACGCTCAGAGCGTGCAGCGCATCCCCCGGCAGATCCCGGGGTATGGCGCCTGGCTCTCTCCCCCCAATCCAGGATCCGATCTGCAAGATGCCGCTCCACGGCGCCGTGTGCTGCGCCTCGGGCTGCGCCTGGTCAAGGGCATGGGAGAAGAGACGGCGCTCAGAATAGTTGCCGCACGGCAAGAAAAGGCGTTCGATTCACTGCACGATTTGGTGCTGCGCGCGAAGCTGAAGAAGGATGAGGTGGAGGCGCTGGCAGAGGCTGGGGCGCTGGAGGCGCTGGTCGGCGGGAGGCGTCAGGCGCTGTGGAAGGCGCGGGCGCCCCGTAGCGGCGATCTGTTCGAGCCGGTGGAGCTCGAGGAGGCGCAGGTTACGTTGCCGGCCCTGCGCGCTCCGGAGCAGCTGTTGCTCGACTATGGGCGCAAGGGGCTCAGCGTGGTGGACCACCCGATGTGTCACGTGCGCAAGGGGCTCAGGGCGCGGGGAGTGCTGAGCGCTGAACAGCTGCAGGACGTCGCTCACGGAGCAAAGGTGCAGGTCGCCGGGGTGGTGCTGTCGCGGCAGCAACCAGGCACGGCCAGTGGAGTCGTGTTCATCACCCTCGAAGACGAGACCGGCATCATGAACCTGGTGCTCTATGCCAAGACCTTCGATAAGTTCCGGCTCATCGCGCGGCACTCGACGCTGCTGTTAGCGTACGGAAAGATTGAACGTCAGGTGACGCCGCCCAAGGCTACGTCACTGGCCGCGAGCCAGTCAGTGCCGATCATCCACGTGGTGGTGAGCGAGGTGGAGCGCTTGGATCGTCCGGGCGGCTTCGTCTCGGCTTCGCGAGATTTTCACTGAGCAGCCAGGCGGCGGCCGGCGACTTATCCTCGCATTCGCCAGTTCGGGTTTGGGGGGAGGCGCCCTGAAGTGCGGCCCAGGCTGCCCGCGAAGAACTGAAGGGGGTTTCCACTTGAAAACGCGAGCAGCCGTCAGACCGGAGAAGCGCGGCGCCCAATGGCGCCGGGAGCCACGCCCGCCAATTGAAGTCGCCCCCTGCGCGTGACAACGTGCCTGGTATGCGAACGAGCTTGCTTTGGTGTGCAGGGATCCTGGCGGTTGCGTGCGGGGGTGGGGATGACGTGAGCTTTGGCTCTGGAGGCAGCGGTGCCGGAGGCGATGCGGGCTCGAGCCAGGGGGGTAGCTCCGTGGGCGGCAGTGCCCAGGGAGGCAGTGCTCAGGGAGGCAGCTCGGCCGGTGGCAGCTCCCAAGGCGGCAGCGCCGTCGGTGGCAGTGCGCAGGGCGGCAGCGCCGCGGGCGGTAGCGCTCAGGGTGGATCCGCAGGGCAAGGGGCCCAGGGTGGATCCGCAGGGCAAGCTGGTAGCGCTCAGGGCGGCAGCGCGGGGATGGCCGTGGGTGACGCGGCAGGCACTTCGAGCGTCGGTGGATCCGCGGGGAATGCCAATGGCGGTAGCGCGGGAACGGGTACCGGCGGCACTGGCGGAAATCCGGGCAGCGTCGAGGGCTTGCTGATGAGCGAGTACGTGGAGGGTTCGAACAGCAACAAGGCGATCGAGATCTTCAATGGTACCGGGAGCCCAGTGGATCTGACTCGCTGTGAGCTGGTGTTCTCCTTCCCCGGCTCGGCCAACCAGACGCGCATTCCGCTCAAGAGCCCCCCCATGGGGCTGGCGAGGAACGCGACCTGGGTGGTCTGCGACGCGGACGCATGGACCAACCTGGTCAACGCCTGCCAGCAGCCGATGATGGGCGACGTGTTCGTCTTCAACGGCGATGACACCGTCGAGCTGTTCTGCGACGAGAAGCTAGTTGATTCCCTGGGGCAACTCGGGGACGATCC
>JAUILJ010000323.1 GCA_030433055.1 Polyangia bacterium | reverse complement strand
CGATCCCCGCGACCTTCCATTTCGTCGCCTGGGGCGGCGCCTTCAGCGCGGCCTTGCCCTTGAACGGCGGCTCAGGTATGGGCTCGCTGCTGGGGGCGGCGTCGGGGGCGGCGCTGGACGTATCGACGGCGACCGCGCTCGCGCTGCCGCTCGACCCGACACTGAACGGTGTGTACGGCGCGTCCTCATCGCAGCCATTGCAGCCGACGAGCGCTCCGCAGAGCATCAGGGACCAGCACAGCTGGCGCCGCGCTCGAGTCGTTGGCGTGCGGTGGCGTGTCGCTGCTGAGAGTTCACGCTGAGCAGTGGGGGAGCCGTTCATGGGCGTTTAGTAGCAGAACGCCCGGCGCGCGTGCATTGTTCGCGTACCCGGCACTGGCGCAGATTTCGCGGCACTCGCTCTCTCGGGCGCGCGGACACTTCGACCAGGCTTCAGCGTTTGCGGCTGGCGGCCTTCGTCGTCCGCTTTTTCGCCGTCTTGCTCTTGCCCGCGCTCTCGGCCTCGAGCTGGCGCAGCGTGGGCAACAGCAGGCGGCGCCGAATCAGCACCACGAGTTGCTCGGAGAGCTCCGTCGCGTCCTCCGCGAGGTCGCCAAGGCTCTCACCCGCGAGCGGGACGACACCCGTGCGGAACAGCGCGAGCTCCGTGCGAACCAGCGCGCGGATCGCCTCGAGATAATCCGCGAGGATATTGGTCGGCAGCATCTCAGGGCTGATGCCGACCTTGCGGGCACGCCCCAGCAAGCGCAAGAGCGCAAGGTCGTCGCCGCTGTACTCTTCCTCGCTGCCGCTGCCGTCGGGAGAAACGAGCCTGAGCGACTTCATCATCTCGAGGTCCCCCTCGGCGACGCCACTCTCGAGCAGCTCCGCACGGGAGCGGCTCTGTTTGGGCGCGGAGCGCTGGAGCACCTTCGCGATGCTGGCCGCCGTGGTGGCCTCGCTGTCCACCATTGCGTGCCCTTCCTCCATCATCTCCTTGATGACCTTGAGGGGCAGGAAGTGTTCGCGCTGGAGCGCCTTGATGCTCTGAATGCGACTGACCAGCTCGGGGTCGTAGAACGCCATGTTGCGGCTGGTGCGCTTGGCGGGTGGCGGCAAGAGCCCCTCGCGCAAGTAGTGCTTGATCGTCGCCGCCGGCACACCGCTCAGCTTGGCCAGCGTCGACATCTTGACCAGCTCGGTAGCCTCGGACTTGCTCTTGCGCGCGGACATTCAGGTACTCAGGTATTCGGGGCGGCTGGGGAGCGTCAAGCGTTTCGCTGCGGGGCTGGGGCTGGAGGCTTGGGTTTGCACCTGGCTGGCCTCACCCCCCAACCCGCTGCTGCTTGCGTGCTGGCGCTCAGCGGCCCTTGAATAGGGCGGCGCGCTTCTCGATGAAGGCTTTCGTGCCCTCGCGCTGATCTTCCGTGCCGAAAAGCGCGCTGAAGGCCATCGCCTCCAGCTCGTTGGCCGTGATGAGGTCCGCGTCGAAGCCGCGCTCGAACACCCGCTTGCTCGAGCTGACGGCGATCGGTGCCTTGCTGGCGATCAGCTTGGCCGTCTCCAGCACCTGGCTGGCCAGCTCTTCAGGCGGGAACACGGCGTTGACCAGGCCAATCCTCAGCGCCTCGTCTGCCTTGATTTGTCGACCGGTGTAGACCAGCTCTCGGGCCATCCCCAGGCCCACGCGGCGGCTCAGGCGCTGGGTGCCCCCGAACCCGGGCATGAGACCCAGGTTCACCTCTGGCTGGCCGAACCTCGCCTTCTCTGAGGCGTAGATGAAGTCACAGGCGAGCGCCAGCTCGCAGCCGCCGCCCAGCGCGAAACCTTGCACCTGGGCGATCACCGGGCAGTGCAGACCCTCGAGCTTGCGTCCGAGCGCGTGGCCCTGATCGGTGAACGCCTTGGCTTGGGGGACGCTCATCTCGCTCATCGCCGCGATGTCTGCGCCGGCCACGAAGGCCTTGTCCCCGGAGCTGCGCAAGATCACGACCCGCGTTTCCGCGCTCAGCGCATCGACGGCCTTCGACAGCTCGCTCAACACCTGGGGGTTCAGCGCGTTCAGCTTCTCTGGGCGGTTGATCACCAGGTGCACGATCTCGCCGCCGGCCTCTAGCGCTGAGCGTTCGACCAATAGAGTTTCGTAGCTCATTTTCTGTTTCCTTGTAGCAACAACTAACTCAGTGCTCGAAGGCGCGGCCGGTCTTCTGCCCGCGCTCGTCGTATACGTAGAAGCCACGGCCGACTTTGCGTCCGTACCAGCCCGCCGCGACCAGGTTGCGCAGCAAGGTGGCCGGGCGGTACTTGTCATCACCGAACTCGCGGTGGAGCACCTCGGCGATGAAGAGCAAGGTGTCGAGCCCGATCAAATCCGCCAGTTCCAGCGGCCCCATCGGGTGGTTGAGACCCAGCTTGGCGCCCTGATCGATGTCCTCGGGCGTGCCGAGCCCTTCCTGGAGCACGAAGCAGGCTTCGTTGAGGAACGGCACGAGCATGCGGTTCACGACGAAACCCGGCTGATCTTTGCTGTGGATCACGGTCTTGCCGAGGCGCTCCGCGAGCTCGCTCACCGTCTTCATGGTTTCGGCGTTGGTTTGGACGCCACGCACGATCTCGACCAGCTTCATCAGCGGCACGGGGTTCATGAAGTGCATACCGATGACTTGCTCGGGGCGGCTGGTCTGACCTGCGAGGCGGGTGATCGAGATGCTCGAGGTGTTCGAGGCCAGCAGCGCTCCAGCCTTCATCACCTCATCGGCACCCTTGAAGATGCGGATCTTGGTCTCGACGTCTTCGGTGGCCGCTTCAACGACTAGATCGCACGTGGCGAAGTCGCTGACGCCGCCCACAGGCTGGATCCGATCGAGCAGAGCCGCACGGGCAGCCGCGTCGAACTTACCCTTGTCGACCTGCTTCTGGAGGATCTTGGCGATCTTGTCCTTGCCTGCCTGAGCTCGCTCGACGGATGCATCGCTGAGCTTCACCTCGAGCCCTGTGGCGGCGCACACCTGCGCGATCCCGCCGCCCATCTGGCCCGCCCCAATCACACCGACTTGCTGGATGTCTTTTGCCAACATGTTGCGGGGGAGTAGCCGCGCAGGGCTGCGCCCGCAAGCCTTCATGGCTTTGCTCGGCGCGTCATGGCGTCCGCCTCAGCGGCGCCCGGGGCCGCTCACCAGGCCTGTTCTCCGTCACCGTCTCGGACCTGCCAGTCGACGCCGCGGATCCTCCCCTGTTCCTGGAGCGGTTCGAGGTCGTCTCCGAGTCGAATGCCATAGAGGTGCACGTGTCAGGAGGTTTGCACATCGCAGTACCCTCTTCGGGAGCCCCCGTGTCAGGCGGAGGCTGCCCTGAGTCTTTCCAGCGTGCGCGGGTGCTTGTTGCTCCGGGCGATCTCGGCCACCGACCTGCGGGCCTCGTCGCGCGCCTCGGGATCACGCCCGGTGCGCGCCAGTGAAAAACCATGCGGAAATTGCCAAGTGTTGCGGCCTTCAGCAGGCATCGCCCCGACACCTGGCTCCCGCAGCTGCGAGGGCTTGCAGCGCTCGACTCGCCACGACCAGCGGTTCGTGGCAATCGCGTCCAGCGCCGCCCGCTCCACTTCGTTGCGCGTGGCGTCCGCACCTGCGGCGAGCGATGGCCTGACGGTTTCCACTGGATCTCCACTGCGTGCGCCCGGTTCCGTAGTTCGCTTCAGAGCCTCTCAGCCCCGGAGGGGTGTGGCGTACGAGTTTCGCGCCTTCGCGGGTCTGGCGAGACAAGGAAGCCCTGCAACGACTCGTTCGGCGGAGCACCAGATACGCCGCACTAGGCGAATCCGATGGGATCGCGCCTATACTCCACCCCACGTGCAACGACTTGTCGCCATCGTCTGTGTGAGCACGGCGCTCGCTCTGGGCTGTGCGGGCGTCCAACCCAGCGTGAGGCAGCGGGCAGCGGTCGCGATGGACCGCGGGGACTATGCGGATGCTGCGCGCATGCTTCGCGCGCACCTGGAGCAGCACCCGAAGGCCATCGCCGAGCGGCAGCTGCTGATCCGTGTGCTCGCGGCCTCTGGCCAGCTCGGGGAAGCCCGGGAGGAGACCGAGCACCTGCGCAAGGTGCTGCCAGAGGGAGACCCACTGCCGTACATCGAGCTGGGCCACGCGTTCGAATTGAGCCACCGCTACGAGGAAGCGCTCGCGCTCTACGACGCCGCCACGGAGGTCGCCTCGAACGACCCCCGCGGCCCCAAGACCGGCGGTCTTCGCGCGGCTCGCTGGGGAGAGGTCGAGCTGGCCGAGCCCAGGCTCAAGGAGGCGGCTCGCAGAGATCCTGCCGACGCCGACACCTGGCATGCGCTTGGGCTCGTCCGGGCCCAGCTCGGCGACATCGAGGGTGCGCGGAAAGCCTACACGTTGGGCTTGAGAGCGGACCCCCAGGCCGTGGAGAATCATCTCGGCCTCGCCTCCCTGGCGGTCCAGCTCGACCAACCGGGCGTTGCGCTCCGGCACTACACCGCTCTGCTCCGGGCGCGGCCCCGGTTTGCGCCTGGCTACCTCGGCAGGAGCTGGGCGCTGCTGCGCCTTGGGCGTTACGACGAAGCCGAGCAGGCTCTCGATCGAGGGGCCGCGCTGGGCGCGAATCGAAGGGTCGTTGCGCGCCAGCGTCAGCTCCTCCAGCACCTTAGGAAGGCCGCGGAAGTCAAGGAGAAACGCTAGTTTCGCGGGGTTGTAGTGCGGGGGCCCGCGGCGTACTCTCGCCCGCCACCGAGCCCACTTCCCAAGAGGGGGAACATGGGCCGCATTCGACGGGTGAGGAATGGATTCGAACACGATCCGCACAGCGCTTGGACAGCTACAAGACGACCCCGACTCGCAGGACGCTTGGGGGGCGCTTCGAGAGGCGCTGAAGGAGCCGGACGGCGACCTTGAACGAGACGAACTGATGCGCCTGCTCTCCGCCGCGCGGCAGCGCCATGCGGAGCGAGGCGAGTGGCGAGCGGGAGCGAGCCTACTGGAGCTCGCGGTCGACCACGCAGAAGAGGGCAAGGTGGACCTGTTGCGTGAGCTGGCGACCCTGCATCAGGATCGCCTGTTCAACGAGGACGACCACGAGCTCGCTCAGCTGCAGGTCCTGGAGCTGATCCCCGAGGATAATCAGGCCAAGACGGCGCTCGAAGAATCCGAGGGCAAGAAGGCTCGCTGGTCCGAGATGACCACGTCTTACCTCGAGGAAGCGGAAAACGCCCCCGACGACGTCTACAAGAGTTCGATGCTCATGCGGGCGGCGGAGATGGAGCTCCGATTCGGCGCGGAGGACGCAGACTCGGACCGCATCGCCAAGCGACTCGACCAGGCCGTCCGTCTGGATCCCACGAACGTTCGGGCCGCAGGGATGCTCGAGGTGGTGCTTCGCCGTGCGGAAAAATGGGAGGCGCTCGCGGCGGTGCTCGACCGCCTGGTCGACCGCGCAGAGGGCGACGCCGATCGCGTAGCCGCTGGTGTGCGCCTGGCACGCCTGCACCTCAACAAGCTGGACGACGCGGACGCCGCGGCAAAGGCCTACGAGAAGGCCCTGGGCCTGGTACCCAGCCACGCGGAAGCCAAGAGCTTCCTCTCCGAGCACTACTCGAAGCTCGAGCGCTGGGACCTCTTGGTGAGCGTCTACGAGCGCGAGCTGCTCTCCGGTTCCTTGGAGAGCAGTGAGCGTCTGGGTGACATGCTCCAGATCGCGATGCTCCACTGGAAGAAGCTCGAGAATGTCGAGGACGCGGAGCCTTGGTTCGAGCGTATCCGTAAGCTGGAAGCTGCCAATCCACTCGCGCTCAACTTCTTCCGTGAGTACGCGGAGAAGGTCGGCGATGAAGCGCGCCTGCTGAGCGTGCTTCAGGCCGCGCAGAAGGTGATGACCGAAGGGCCTGAAAAGGCCGAGGTCTCCCAGCAGATCGCGAAGCTGGCGGAGAGCCAGCAAGATGCACAGAAGGCGATCGAGCAGTACAAGGGCGTGCTCCGCCAGGACCCGGACAACACCGAAGCCCGGGACGCACTGAAGCGGCTGTATCGCAAGACGGAGGGCTACAATGCCCTGGTCGAGCTGCTGCGTCAGGAACTCGAGCGCGCCGACAAGGATGACAGCGAAGCCCGCCTGGAGATCCTCAGGGAAGTAGCGTCTACCTACCGTCAGTTCATCAAGAGCGATACGGCGCTGGTGACGGTGCTCAACCAGATCCTGCAGATCGACGGCAGCGACGTGGAGGCCGTGCGGGAGCTCGTCGGGCTGTACGAACAGCTCGGGCGCTGGCGCGATCTGCTCACCAATCAGCAGCGCCTGGCGGAGTTGACGGAAGACGTCGAAGAAAAGGCAGCGATCTTGCGGGGAGTCGCCCGGCGCTGGCTCGACCAGTTCTCCAACGTGCAGAACGCCACCGAGGCGTACCAGCGCTTGCTCGAGGCCGTACCCACGGACTCGGAGGCGCGGGAGCGCCTGGAGGAGCTGTACAAGAAGCGCCGCTCCTGGGCGAACCTCTACGAGCTGTACGAAGGGCAGCTCGACAGCGTCGACGCCGATCGTCGCCAGGAGCTCACTCGGGAGATGGCGAAGCTCGCCGCCGAGCGACTGCAGCGCCAGGATGACGCCATTCGGTTGTTTCAGGCAGCCCTGGAGGCGGATCCGAGCGATCGTCCGACGCTGGATCAGCTCGAGCGCTACGCCGAGCGCGGCAAAAACTGGAAGGTCTTGGCCGAAGCGCTGGAGCGCCGGGTCGAGCTCGAGGAAGGGGACAAGGAGCGACTGGCCGTGCTGCAGAAGCTCGGCGCGGTCTACGGCGATCAGCTCTCCGACTTCGAGGGAGCCACCCGCGCTTGGCGCCGCGTCCTGGAATTGCAGCCTGGAAACAGCCGCGCGCTTCGCACGTTGCGAGACGCGTTCCTGGAGCGCAAGGACTACGAGGGTCTCGAGGATCTGTACGCCTCTCAGGATGACTTCGACGGCCTGGCGGACGTGCTGAGCCAGGCGGCGGACAAGGCCAAGGAAGCTCAGGCAAAGATCGACCTGTCCTACCGTGCGGCAAAAGTCTACGAGGAGAAACTGGACGCGCCTGATCGCGCCTTCCGCTCCTACGAGCGCATTCTCGCCACGGATCCCGATGATTCTCGCGCAGCAGCTGCGCTGATTCCAATCTACGAAGCGGACGAGAAGTGGGCGCGGCTCCCAGCCCTGTACGACGTGCTGCTCAAGCAGAGCGACTCGGCCGAGGAGAAGCTCGACCTGCTGGGCAAGCTGGTGGACGTCACCGGAGGCAAGCTCAACGATCGCAATGCGTCCGCGGGGTACGCGCGTCAGGCATACGAGCTGGCGCCGGGTAGCGACCAGGCGCTCTCGATCTTCGAAGAGAGTTGCCGTGCGGCAAACAATTGGCAGACCTTCGTCGAAGCCATCGAAGGCCGCCTGACGTCCGACGCTGAAATCGCCGACGGCGAGGCCCGTACGCTCAGGCTCAAGCTGGCCCGGGTGTACGCGGACGAACTCGGCAAGGCGGACGATGCGGTCGCGACGTTCAAGAGTCTGCTCGAGTCAGATCCTGGGGATCACGACGCGGCGGCTGCGCTCGAGGCGATCCTGCGTCGCGAGGGCAAGCGCGACGAGCTTCGCTGGCTGCTCGGCCTGCGGGTAGAGCACGCTGCCAGCGACTCGGACCGTGTGCGTATCCTCAGCGAGTGGGCGACCCTCGAAGAGGAGGTGTTCGAAGAGCCCGCGCGCTCCGCGGAGCTGTACCGCAAGGTGCTCGAGCTCGACCCCACTGAAGTGGTGGCACTCTCTGCGCTGCCTCGCCTGCTCACTGCAGCCGAGGATTTCGCCGGTGCTGCCGCGGTGATCGAGAGCCATCGAGATCAACTCGACGGGTCCGAGCGCGCTGCTCGAGAGGTGGAGCTGGCGGAGCTGTATATCCAGCGTCTAGACCGTCCTCAGGACGCCCTGGAAGCGGCGGTGCGGGCGCTCGAGCTCGAGCCCGGAGACGGGCGCGCCATGCGCGTGCTCGAGCAACTGGTCGAGAAGGACGAGACCAAGGCTCGCGCTGCTGAGGTGCTAGCCACGGCCTACGCGACCGGGGGTGAGGCACGCCGTGAGGCCGAGGCGCTGGAGGTCATGATCGGCAGCGCCAGCGAAGCCAGCGAGA